>JAKBXD010000104.1 GCA_021840785.1 Pseudomonadota bacterium | reverse complement strand
AGTGGCTCGCGCCCACGCAATGGCTTCCGCACGCGTAGTAAAGGTTTTGGTTTTGGTGCCGCGTCCATTTAGACGCACACGCGCCTGCCATCCGCCCCACGGCCGTTTTGTGATGGATGCCACGGTCGCCCCGCCTCGTGCCAAATACCCGTCAGGCGCAGCTTGCCCCCCTGGTGGATGGAAGGCAATGAACCCGTGGCACGGGACGTGTCCCCCGATACTCAGTGGAGCGGAAGTGGAGCGGAACGTGATTTTGCGGGGAGGATGATGAGCTAAGTGCTGGATTATATTGGTGGGCGATAGTGGGATCGAACCACTGACCCCTGCCGTGTGAACGTGTCGAGACCCCCAAGCAAGATGCGGGCCACAGCAACAAAAACAATTGGTTATGGCAACACTACGACACGCGACAGGACGCTTCGTCACGTCTCAGTGGAGCGGAATTGGAGCGGAGTGGCGCTGACTGGCTAAAACTGCAGTAAAAGGGCAGTGGTCGGGCGCCTCCGCTCCACTGGCGCTCCAGTCAGCTGGCGCCTGACGGTTTGGTACCGGCAACCGGTCAGCAGTGAAACCCACGGGGGGCCTAAGCACCTCCATGGATAACCTACTGACCACCAAAGACTTGGCCGAACTTTTGAGGACTACTCCGGCTGCGATTCGGCGCCGCTTGGAGCGCAGCAGCCAATCCCTTCCGCCCGCTGTACACCTGACGGGGTCTCGGCTGCTGTACTGGCGTCAGTCCGACGTCGAGGCGTGGCTCGCCGCCCTGTCAACGCGCACCACGGGGCGCCAGCCGCCCCGCGCCCGGGCCAGCAAGCCAGTCAAGCTGACGGGCATTCTCGCCGACTGGGAGCCGTACCTGACGAAGGAGCAGCCGGAGAAGCTCTAGGCCGGGTAAGCGGTTTTCGCGAGGCGCGCCATAACACCCGGCCTCGCATCTTCGCGGGCCCGTTCGGTCTCGCATCCTACGAGGCCGAACTTACGCGAAAACGTCCTCAAAAATTCCAAGACACGGCAACATGGCGTGCGAATTTTGGAGCGGTTTCCGCGAGCCATGCATCTCTGCAAGCTCGTCCGACCTCGCAGGACCGGTCATGGGCCATGCGGCCTACAATGTTCGGCCGGCAATGTGCGAGGCAGGACTTACGCGGGAACTGCTGGATAAAAAAGCCCCTCTTATCGAGGGGCTATGCTCTGTCGGCGCCACACCAAAGCCCATAGGCCCTGCCATGAGCGAGGGCGCCCAACGATTCAACGCGCGCAATCCGTTTCCGTCAATGCCGGCCGAACGGCTGGTCGGCCGGCAATGATGGCTGGTTGGCTGACACCTTGACTCAAGACGATGCGGCGCGTGGCCGCCGGGGCCCCGCGCCCGGATTGGGTCCAGAGGTCTCGCGCCCAGCGCCGGAGCCCCACTAGCACCTCGCGCGAGTGGGCAGACCGGGGAAGCCAAAAGGGCACCATCCGCCCGTCGCTCCAGCAATAATCCACGACCAACCCCCGGTCGGGGCAGGCCCCGCGCAGGACAATACGTGCGGGGCGCGCATAGGCGACATAGCGAATGAGGGGAAACCGAGCCCACAGGGCCAGGGCCTCCGGGCTCGCGGGCTGGCTCTCCTCGCTTCCGTCCGCGCGGGTAATGGTTGTCGTCAACATGGCGTTTCCTCCGTGGTGTTGAACACGGGGGAATAGGGGCGCGGGGAAATTCGGGGCGTAGATACCGGCGTGAAAGCTCACGGTTGCGGCGTTCCCCTGACGGCCCTAGACTCAGCGGCAGTATCGGTGAGATGGTCAAAATCGACGCGGGCCAGAAAAAGCAGCGCGCGGCCCTGATGGCCGGTAGGGCAACGACGGGACCGGAAAGAGCCATGTGCTGAAGGAGATGAACAATGGCAACCGGAAAGAAGGCGGCCTCCAGTGCAGGACGGATTCTGAGTAACCCGGGCTCATCCAAGCGGCAAAAGAAGGTCGCGGCGTCGGATTTATCCCAGGCGCCTAAGCGCAAGAAGCGTCGGGGCTGAAAATCACGATGTTGACACGCGCAGGGGGTGCATCACGATGAGCAGCCAGTACGATACGGCTCAAATATGTCTCAATGGGCACGTGGTAAATGCATACACAAGGCTGGATTCTGGCTCAAATCAGGACCACTGCGGGGAATGCGGCGAGTCAACGGTAACGGCATGTGCGACGTGTAAGACAGCAATTCGTGGTCCGCTAATGCCTAGTGCCGATTTTTTCGATGCAAGCCCATATCCGGTGCCAAGTTATTGTCATAAGTGCGGGACCCCGTTTCCATGGACTCAACGCCGATTGGAAGCGACGCGTGCCCTTGCGGATGAATTCGAGGGGCTGACTCTCGAGGAGCGAGAACAACTGACAGGGACTTTGCCGAGCCTTTTTGTGGATACCCCGAGAACGGTTGCTGCGGAGTTTACATTTAAACGCTTGATGCGGAAAGTCGGGAAAGAGGGAAGCGATGCCATGCGCCGCATTCTCATTGACGTTGTGAGTGAGGCAGTACGGAAATCGTTGTTCGGGCCATAAAGGCGCATTAGCCCTTCAATCGCATGAGGCTCATGACACCATGGTTCTGCAGCTCGACGAGATAGACGCGGATATTGAATCGCTGCGGACTTGTGGCTACGAAGTCATAATTGCTGGCTGCAAGGCGGATGCGTTGTCCTATGTCGAGGCTTTAGTGAATGCAGCCGCGGTCGCGAAAGGAGACGGCCGGGCTAATGCATCAGCTGCGCTCAACCTTTTGGCAGCAGCTTGTCAACCTATACTTCAGCCCTCAAAGCCCATGGCGCCGTTCGGTCCTCTCTTCGAAGGTGGCGGGCGTCACGGAGTAATACCAGCCGATTTTGGAGCGCTAAAGGGTGCACTGCTCGCGGAACTCGCGCTCGAAGTCGCGGATTTCGAACTTGGTGCTCGACTCGCTGACCTCGGCTGGAGTATTACGCGGAACGTCGTAGCCGCGAGGTTTGCGGTTAACGCGTATATTTGGGCAAGCAATAGCCCCTATTGCCGCAACAAGTGGTTTGAGCGCACCAATCGTTTGGAAAGAGCTTTGCGTATAGCGCTGCAGCTTAAGGATTCTGGCTTGGCTCAAAAGGCCACTGTTTCCCTGCTCGGGATGTTGGAGACCGGTACAGAATCGGAGATTCCTCCAGGAGTGATTCGTATCTGCCAGCTCTTACTTGAGCAGTCGAGCGTGGATGTCCTAAAGATGGGTGAGCGCGTCAATAGGTGGGCGACACTCGCCCGTGCCGGCCGTGACTACCAGCTTGAGCATTCCTTATTGAATCTCGCCGCGCGTGCCTACCTTAAGGCTAGGGACAAGACGCGGTCCGATGATGCCCGGCTGGCGGCCGCCGAAGCGCTTGTCAAGGCGGCGGATACCGCCGAGTCTTCTGGACAGAACATGGTGGCGCACCACTGGCTCAGTCAGGCGATAGGGGGTCTACAAAAATGCCCTAACCAAAAGGAGCGGGTCTGCACTCTGCAGTTGCGACTCGCGTCATTAGGAAAGGCATCATTACAGGAAATGGGGCGGATAGAGATTCCGCTGGATGGGGCGCTTATTACGAAGACAGCGGCCCAGGTCGCCGCTGCTATGCAGGGGAAGGACCTTACCGCGACACTCCTCCAGTTCGCATGTCTAATCAGACCCCTTCAGCGCGAGCAATTAGAAGCGCAGGTTCAGAAGCTCGTGAGTCTAGCTCCCCTGACGTATAGGATTGCGAAGGTAGCCTACAATGGTGACGGCCGGGTGGTGGCGCGTATCCCCCCTTTTTCCTCAAGTACGGATGAAGACGGAGATATTGCGCTCAAGGCAGCTTGTTATCAGCAAGCCAAAATATATTACTTGGGTGTGGTTCCCGCCGCAATTATTCCAGCCAGAGATGAGTTATTGCAACAGCACCAGATTGACGCGCGGACTTTGGCAGAATTCCTTGAGCGTAGCGCCCTATTTCCATTAGGGAGGGGTGGTTTGTGGGTAAAAGGATTTATGGCCGGTTTTGAGGGGGATTTTGTCGCTGCCTTGAGCATCCTTATTCCGCAGTTTGAACATGCGCTTCGTAAAACCCTGGAGGTCCGGGGAGCAGTGGTTTATCGCATTGACCCAGCCACGTCCGCGCATTCGGAAAAGTCTCTTGGTGATATGCTTGGAATGGCAGAGGCTAAGGAGTTCCTTGGAGAAGACCTACAGTTTGAGCTTCAGTGCTTGTTGACAGAGCAGGTGGGACAGAATTTGCGGAACGAGTTGGCTCATGGGCTGCTGTCAGAGGAAGCCTTTCATTCTGCTCCTGCGGTATATGTTTGGTGGCTGTTTTTGCATATCGCGGTGGCGCTGATAAACCGTGATTCAACGCAATTGCCGTAAGCGCAGTACTCAAGAAGACGTGATGCGTGGCCGTTGTGATAGTAGCCTCGCTTGCGCGTATGGGTAGTCGACTTCACGGTTGCAGGTACGTACATGGCTGATGCCGGTGAATTGACAAAGGTATTTATGGCGGATGTCGAGCGCATAACCGACGATTTTATTCGGTGTTTTGGGCTTACGTTTGACGAGCAGGTTCCCAATCTTTCGTACCCATTGTATCGGTGGGTCGACTTTGTTTCCCGTTATGTTGAGCCGATGCCTAGGCGGGTGGCGTTCCCCCGGGGTTTTTGGCAGAGAACCCAGAAAGACCTAGTGAATACCGTCGACATTTTTGTGGAAATGGTGCGGGACGGCCATGACATCAATCCCTACCAGGGCAGAGGACTGACGTCGCACGATGTCAGTTCCGGGAAGTCGGCGCAAAGAACGGACCTGCTATGGGCTGATTGGAGTATCCGTCACTTTCATCTCACGGACGAACCCATTCCGCCTGGTGACACGTATTCTAAGCGTTCGCAGTGGCTGTTGTTCGCTCTCGTGTTCCGCGACGCGTTATTCTGTATCGACGTGCAACATCACCCCAAGGGCGCAGGGTTTGCGGAACCAGACTTGTTGGCTCTCGCCATAAAAAGCTGGCCCAATGCCTTTGAGCATTGCCGCGCGAAGGGCGTGACGGGGGGAGATTGGAGTGCGGAAGACATCCATAAGATGCGTAAACACGGCTGTAATGTCCTCCATAAAGTCGGTTCCCACGCCTATATGCCTTCAGGAGGCGGTATCACCGGTGCAGCGACTCCCATGCGGATGCATTGGTGGTGTGACAAAATCCAACTCGAAATAGAAGATTTCGCTCGACAGTTTGCAGACTCGCGCGGCGCGCCGGCCAAGCTCTGCCGTGACGGTGGTATACTCAACCCAGACTTCCATATCGTTCTCACACCAGAAGGAGCGGTCGTGTACGAGGAATCCGTCCGCACAGCTTGGGTCACTCTCAGGGTGGGCGGGGATGGCGTTACTGGCGCCACAGTGGGCTATCCCACGGCGTCTGGTGGCGGGGACGGTAAGTGTTGGGTAGTAGACGTCCAAACCGGACATAAATATAGCAAGAGCTGATATCAGTATCGTTAGGAGGGAGCATGGACACTGGCGTTATTAAGGCCGCTGGAGGACTGAAGAAGATTGTAGACACTAAGAACTTTCTTCTGTTGCTGACGATAGGCTTGTACGTGGACATTGTGTGCATGAATGCCGGTATTAACCCGCAGTATATGAAACTCGGTAGCGCACTTCAGTTACTGAGAAGTGCGTCCATATTTCGAATAGCTATAACAAGTGCGCTCTACATGTTTCTTATGGTTGCTTTCTTCCCGGGACTAAGAGTTGTTATAGGAATTGGTCGTGTTGGTCTGTGTGATAAGATATTCCGGACAAAAACCGATGTGCACATGAATAGGAGCGTGGCGGAGCGCGAATTCTCGAATTGGTCGCTGTCCGTCATCGCACTGTCTGTGTGGGACGGCGTATTAGGTCTCTGGGCTCCAGAGACTGCGTACCATGGATTTGTGTTCTGGCTTATTGATTTGCGAGTATGGAGAACGAATGTGTTTCCCTATGATTTTATTAGGGTGGGTCTTATTATCTTTGTGCTGGTACTTGTAGCCTTCGCATGTGAAGTGGATGGCTAGCGGGGTTATCTGGATGGCTCCTCAGCAGAATTAGTGGGTGTCATTTAGCTCTTGGTGCCGGTTAGGAACTGATAGAACCGCCGGCACACCGCGTCGTAGACGGCATGCTCTTGTTCATCGCGCGCATGGCGCCACAGGGGCCCACCCGTCTCATCGATGTGTTTTAAGATCAGCGTGCGGGCGGGGAGCTTACGAGCTTTCTCGTCGGTGCTGACGCGCCGGATCAGTTCCCCGCCCAAGACCCAGAGGTAGTCGGCGTATTTCTTCACTGTTTTCTTCGTCCGTCGTTCGGCGATCAAGGCTAAGAGAAAAGGCGTAAACTCCGCCACGATCCGCTCGCCCACGGGCACGTCCAGATCGGGGAAGCCCGCCCAACTCTGCGGCCAGCGGTCAATATCTTTACAATAGGTCTTGAGTGTCACCAGGGCCTCCGAAGACGCCCGTGGCGAACCCTGAATCGAGGAGGCTGCGCGCTTAACCATGGAACT
>JAKBXD010000103.1 GCA_021840785.1 Pseudomonadota bacterium | reverse complement strand
TCTTTACGGCCTGGATGGGAGCCCTCCCGTCAGCCGGGTAGAATGTGCGGACATGCTGAAAATACATAGAAATACCGTCAAAGAGTACCATGATCGTGCTCTGACCGCCCTGAAGGCGCGCCTCGCCAACCCAAAAAGTGAACAGTAGGCCATCGACACCTTGCATCTTTGAAAGTTTACACTAATTAGCTGGACAGCACTGGGAGGGCAATATGGCATCGGTCCTGAGTAAAGACAAGAAATCCGCACTCCGCGAGGCAAAGACCTACGACTTTACGTGGGAGGCGACCGCGCCCGGCGGGAGCGAAAAGAAAAAGGGCGAGATGAACGCCGTCTCCGCCAACGCCGTGCGCTCCAACCTGCGCCGCATGGGACTGATGCCGACGGTGGTGCGCAAAGCGCCGCAGCCTCTCTTCGGTGAAAAGGGGGTCAAGGAAGCGCAACTGGTGGTGATGGTCCGCCAGCTCTCCACCATGATCAACGCCGGTGTGCCCATCGTGCAGTCTTTCGAACTGCTGGTATCCGCCACCTCCGGCGCGGGCATGAAAAAACTGCTCAAGGGGATTCTCAAGCACCTGAAAGAAGGTGAATCCCTGTCGCAGGCCATGGCCCACTTCCCCAAATATTTCGACCGCCTTTTCGTGTCCCTGGTCGCCGCCGGTGAGCAGGGGGGCATCCTCGACACCATCCTCCTGCGCCTGGCCGAATATCGCGAAAAGACCCTGGCGCTGAACAAAAAGGTCAAGTCGGCCATGTTCTACCCGGCCGCCATCATCACCGTCATGGTCGTGGTCGTGGTGATCCTGATGATTTTCGTCATCCCGGTATTCTCACAGCTCTTCAGCAGTTTCGGTGCCACCCTGCCGCTGCTGACGCAGGTCGTCATCAACATCTCCGACTGGATGAAAAGTCACTGGTACATCGTGGTGCTCGTACCCATCGCCTCGGTATGGCTCTTTATCTACGCCTACAAGCGCAACCTGTCCTTCAAAACCGTCATAGACCGCTTCTCCCTGAAAATCCCGGTGCTCGGCGATATCCTGCTGAAGGGTGCCGTGGCGCGCTTCATGCGCACCCTGTCCACCATGCAGGGGGCAGGCGTGCCCATCATGGAAGCCCTGGGAACACTTTCCAAAGTGTCCGGTAACGTCATCATCGAACGCAGCGTCCTGGCTGCCCGTGACGACGTCGCCACCGGCGGGCGCATCACCACCCAACTGAAAGCCGACGGCGTCTTTCCCATCATGGCCACCCAGATGCTCGCCATCGGTGAGGAAACCGGCGCCATTGAGGTCATGTCCGGCAAAGTCGCCGACTTTTACGAGAATGAGGTCGAAGAAGCGGTCAGTCGCCTCTCCACCCTCATGGAGCCCATGATCATGGTGGTGCTCGGCATCATCGTCGGCACCCTGGTCGTCGCCATGTACCTGCCGATCTTCAAGATGGGCGCGGTGGTGACGCATGGGGGGTGAAAAACGACTTTGGCAATATGCCCACGACTTTTCAAAAATGAGAATGTCATGAGACCACACCAGAAGGGATTTACGCTTGTTGAACTGATGGTGGTTATTGCCATGCTAGCTATCATTGCAGCAATTGCTATACCCAACTGGGTACAAGAAGTCCAGCAGGAAAACCGTAATGAATCCATTGATAATAGCCGATCCGCAATCCAACAGATGTATATCACCGCGTTATCTTCTGGTGGCGCGTCTCTATCCGTAAATTACAGCCCAAGCCTAACCACCTATACGATAAGCGCCACAGCCAGCGGGGTCAGTAGTACGCATACGATCCGTACTCCCGGAGGCACAACGCTCTATCTCGACGCACCTACCGCGTCATCGGTATCTTGCTTTGCTATTGACGGTAAGGGTTTCCCGACCACAACAAGCGGCTGTTCCATCCCTGCCAACCTGACTTATCCTCTTTCCTGGAGCGTGTCCTATGCCGGACAAACCGTACCTATTTCCGTCCAATAATACGGCATCCTGTCCGGAAAGCGGGTTCAGTCTGGTGGAGGTCATGGTGGCGATGGCGATACTCATGATCGCCGCCGTTTCGATTGGATATGTTTTAGTTTCTTCAAACCAGCAACTCGCTACTGTAGAGTATGCACTCCAGAATCAGCAGTACGGTATGCAGGCCACCCTGGCAGGAGCAACAGGAAGCACCACCTCCGTGGGAATTGGCGTTCAGTCACAGCCACAAACTGTGAATGTGACGATAACTACGACACCGCCAAGCCAACCTCAGGTTTGTACCAGCATGATGTCCATGATGATAAACATGATGCTCTGCTTTTTCGGATCGTGTGGAAACACTCAAACACCTTCCGCGTCTTCCGTTGTGGTGCAGGTGCCAACAGCATCCCTCAGCAGTTCATTTTCTGCCTTGCCCAGCAACCAGCAACCACCAGCCTGGTGGCAGCCATGATACAGACTCAGGCAAAGAACGCGGGCCAGCGGCGCACGAATGGCGCACCAGAAAGAACCTGGAGGGAAGAAACCGGATTGTCTCTTGTGGAGGTCATGGTATCGCTTGTCATCGCTTCCATTATCGGGGCGGCTATACTGACCACCTTATCCACGGTTTATCAGGATCGACAACAAACTCGCATTCTGACAAGCAGAATCATCGATACATCCATCATGAAACAGGCGCTCAATGCGAGTGTCACTACCGCAGGGGCACTCGTCACATCCCCGACACCATCTACTACTTCTACTGGTACCACCATTTCTACATCAGGAAACTTTTTCTCACAGATGTGGAACATGATGTTTGGCTGCACGGTGTTTAGCGCCAATGAAATCAGCAATAACAACGCGATGATTAATAGCTTCTTCGGATACCCAACGACATGGGGTAGTACAGCAAATACAGGCAGCAATGCCAATCTGAAGCACGTATCGTTGCCCGCGACTCCGATTGCCGTGACCTCGTCTACAGTATCGTTTGAGTGGATCAGCAACAACGGCGGTGGACAGGAACTTTGCCAAGGTACTCTTCAAATATCAGGCAACGTGATGCGCTACATCATCAGCTCACAAAACCTCGCCAGTGGCTCCTCCACTTGCACAGCAAGCGGACAATCGACGGCTGAAGCCGATTTCCCCATAGGAAATGGATGGTCGTTTCAGCCTACATTGCAAACCAAGACCGGTTGCTTAGGCCCCGCTTTCAGTTCACAACCAGCCGATGCCTTGGTAGCTATTAAAGCCCCCATGTCCGGTACTTCAGCAACCAGCAGTACAGCAAGTACACAGGTGTCCATATGCTTACCAAACTGGTAGAAAGAATGCGCCACGTTGGGATCGTTACCAGATTACTGCGGGCGAGAACAACGTATACCAGCAGTGATGAGCAGGGCATCGCATTGCTAGGAACAGTTTTAGTTCTCTCCCTGGTCATGGGCCTGCTCCTCTGGGGAACGTTGGTGATGACCCGGCAAAGCGCAATTTCAGCCTACCAAATAAATAATGACAATCAGGCACGGACGGCAGCGTTAATCGGCATATCTGCACTGGAGCAATATGCACAGCAGCAATATGCGCCAACCGCGTCTACATCTTCCAGCACAGGCAGTGGCATCTCAAACCCGTTCTCAAGTTTTCTTGGCGGTTTTTTAACGAACAGCACCCAAACACTGCCGACTAGTGGACCCGGAGCCGTTGCTGCTTATGTGCCAGCCGGAACAAATGCCGCAACATCCATTACATTTTCTGCGCCTTATATGGCGGCCACGGTATCCGCCGTCGTTACGGCGAATACTTTTTCCGTGTCGCCCTCACCCAATGGAACGCCGGGGCAGATTATTATCGCGTCACAGGGTGCCAGTGGATCGGCAAGAGCTACCGCAGTTTCAGTTTTGGCAATTAAAACTGTAAATAATACGCCGCCACAAATTCAAAATAAAATCACACTTAGCGGAACGGCCACATTAAAGGGCAATCAATTCGGTGGTGCATCTATTGGCGCAACATCTGGAAGTACGATAAATAACACACCTATATCTGGGCAACCTGGGAAACCATATGAAATTGGATCACTAAAAAACATCACAGTAGTATCTAGCATCCCTGCCGTTTACCCTGATGGATTCAAAGGTTACGCCTCCATTAAGCTGCTATACAATAACGGTAATCCAGAAATGATAATACCGCAAACGGCGTCATACATACAGAAAAATTACGGAGTAGCTCCAGGAACTTATTCTTATTGCACCAATATGTTTGGCTGCTATGGAAATACCGCTAGCACCGCTGAGTCAGCATTCAAAAATCTTGGCATATCCTATGCCCAAGGAGGAAGCATAAACCGTGGACAATGGACAGTGTCCACACCCCTGACAGCTTTTATATACAGCGACGGGGATGTATCTCTGACATTTCAAGGTACCGCATACATAAGCGTTGCCGCTGAAGGCCTTGTGTCTACAGGCGCGACCAATGGAGGCGGGAGCACCTCAAATGATCTATATCCGTTTGCTCAATACCCTGACGTATGTTCTATGTTCGAAAATGTATGTCAACAGGGGCAACCAATTCCTGATCTTGAAGGATTCTCTATTTCTTCAAATAACGGCATAACGCTCATTCATGGAACAACCATAGAGGGGAGCATTGGTTCAAATGGCATCATTGCATACAATGGTGCCGGCAGCATCACGATTAATGGCGCTGTTGTTGCTGCAGGTCTGAATGTTAGCGGTGCGTCCTCACTTGACCTGCAAGGAGCAACAAAAGGATCTGGTCTGTCATCACCCAATAATATCGCTACATTTAGCGGCGGGACACAACTTCTTTATTTGCAAAGCTTATATTGGAAATAGAATACACCTAACCCTCTATGCGCGGCGTTCATTTTCCAGCTTGTCGCAACGGAAGAACCCATAGAATGCCATCCGGTAAATGGGCGATGTGGAACATACCCGACTCGAATATCTGCATCATCTCCGCGTGGATCTGCGTTGGCGCGCGTCGCAAGCGCCAACCATTGATACGCAAGAACACGTCGGCAGCCGCAAAGGCGATGCGCTTGTTCCCGTCAACGAATGGATGATTGATCGCCAGACTTTCCAGCAGCGCAGCGGCCTCGGCCAGGATATCGTTGTAGTAACCCGTCTGCGGGCGGAACAATGCGGCCTCCAGCGACCCTGGATCGCGCAGCCCAAGCGCACCGCCGTAACGCTGCATCAGTACCGTGTGCATGCCAAGCACATCGGCTACGGTCAGGTCATCGTGCGGCACCGCTTACTTCGCCAACTCGCGGTAGAGGCTGTCAAATTCGTCGAGACTGGACGCAAACATAGAGCAAGACGCGATCTTGCGCCATCATCAGGTTTGCGTTCACCATTTGACCGACTAATACGGAATAGCTAACCCGTAGGGCAGAATCTCTCGGGCATGCGCCGGCACATTCTTGGCCGAGGTGGCCTTGGAATGTGTCCGGCGCACTATGGACTTCATGGCTGCGTGCCAGCTGCGATCTTCCGCGCCGACACCCTCTTCTGCCACGCCATGATCGCATCGATGACTTCCTGGTCAAAGTCCATGGTTTCATGTTCTTTTACCAGTTTTTTCACCGCCTGTACCTGCGTGGATATCTGCACGGTGCGGGCAATATTCTGGAAATATGGATCGGTATCCAGATAGCAGTTTTCCTGAGGCAAAGCGCGTTTCAATTTGAGCGCCTTGCCTTCTTCGGCATGGCACAGCACGGTTTTTGAGTTGATCTCCGTCACGCTATAGGCCCGCACGGACTTTATCGTCCCGCTATAGGGCACATGCTCCACAACCCAGAACCTGTCCCCCACTTCGGCATCGGCAAAATCCAGATATTTTCCGTATGCATTACCCGTTGCAATCAGCATCACCATTCCCCTGCGTTTTGGAGGCCCGCCAGATACCTAGTGCCAGTAGCAGCCAGGAAAAAATCAGCGCCGTCCCGCCCATGGGGGCGAAAAATGCCCAGAACGAATAGCCGGTCAGCACCAGCAGATAGAGTCCGCCGCAAAACAGCAGAACGCCCAGGGCCATCAGCAGTCCCGCTGCGCAGAGCAGGCGCCGCCTGCCGTACTGGCGGATCAACACGCCGATGAGCAGCAGCCCAAGCCCGTGATAAATCTGGAAGCGATCCGCAATATCGTAAATATGCAGCGCACGGCCACCCACCCTCCCCGCCACCAGATGATCCCCTGCCGCGCCGGCGATCACCGCCAGGGCCATCACCAGCGCCCCGAGCATGGCAAAATATGCTCCTGCCTGTATCCCGCATTTCCGTCCTGCCGAATGTCCCGCCATGTCATTCCTCCCTCGAATACCATCCCGGTTTATAGCCCATGTGGAGGGCCTCGAACAAATATGGCCCATCCGCCCCCACCGTTCATAAGCCTGTGCTATGCTGGCAGGTATCATTCTGGAGGGGTCATGACACTTCACAAAATTTGTATTCTGGGGGGCACGGGCTTCGTGGGGCGGCACCTGGCAGAGCGGTTGAGCCAGAAAGGGCACGCCGTGCGCATCCTGACGCGCAACCGCGAACGTCACCGTGAAAATCTGCTGGTACTCCCCGGTGTGGAGTTGATCGAGGCCAATGTCCATGACCCCGTC
>JAKBXD010000102.1 GCA_021840785.1 Pseudomonadota bacterium | reverse complement strand
CTGTTCAAAATTGGACGCTGACACCTGTTCAAATTTCGACGCTGATTGACACTCCAGGAGCGCAAGGCGCAGATGTTGAATGGCGCGCCCAGCAAGGCAGAACAGCGGGCAGCCTTCATCAAGGCGGTCACTCATGAGTTTCCGGATCTGGATTTCGCCCAGCTCGCCGGCATCCTGGCGTCGGCGTATGCGCGGATGCCGATTCCCGCAGAACAGCTCGACCAGCTTTCTGCCAAGGGCATCGAGATCCTCAAGCGTCACCTGCCCAAGAAGCACGGAGAAGCGGGGGCCTCTGATTCGTCACCGGTTCCTGCCCCGACGGTTCCGTCATCGACGGCTCCATCCGCGATGGTTCCGCCTTCTGGTCCTGTGCCGATCTCCCCGACCAGCAGCGGTTTTGGGCCGAACGGTCCAGGAGAAGAGTAACGGGCAAGAAAAAAACTCACGGTGGCGCTTGCTGCCGTGGGCATGGTATGGGAGCAAAAAACATGGAAATCGAAGTCATCATCGAAGAAGAAAACCTGCCGCTAGCGGAAACCTCGCAGATTGTGCGGCGGATGGCTGAGTCGATGGGCTGGCAAGCTCATTGGAATGGGAATGGCAAAACTTTTCGGCTTCGTCGGGAAGATTCTCCAGATGCAGACACGATTCCCGTTATCTACCGGAATCAGTAGGCCTTTACGGTTTTTTTAGGGCAATGCCGCGCAACGGGCGCGGCAAGGGTGAAAGATGGAATTTGACATCAAGCATCTGCAACAAGAAATTTTGCAACTCCATTCCGTAATTGATACAGCGAGAGAAGGAATCAAAGAGAAAGAGGCGCAGATCGTCACGATTGTATCGGAGCAGTTGGGATGCAAGGTTGGGGATTACGTTATTCATGCTCATAAGGGCGAGGAAAAGCTGCATCAGATTACCAGGATCGAGGGCGGTTACGGCGGCACAATCCAGTATTCCGGCAGAGTGCAGTTGCAAAATGGTCTTTTTGGCAAAGTGGAAAGGTATCTGTTTACTTATTCTTTGGATGACCACAAGCATCGAGCCGAACTGCAAAAGAAGTTTGTCAAGATTGGGTAAGGTTTGGAGGGTGGCTGTCATGAAAGAACAACAGTTTCGTAATGTCGAGGATTTTCTGGATCTGGATGAGCAGACTTTTCAGCGAATGCTGCCAGATTTGGTTGAGTGGCATCGACTTTCGCGGCAGACTTTGCTCCATGCCCGGCAGGTGGGGTTAGATGGTAAGGTACATTTTCCGAATTTTATTTGGTTGGACGATGGCAACCCTGGAAATTGTAAATGGGTTGCGGTTAAAACCGATGTACCCAGGGTAACGGGTGACAAGAAATTATATATCACCATTTCCGATTGCTGCGTTTGGGAAGATCAGTACAACCGGGAGGAACACGGCAAGGTGATATATACGCTGTATCCCGGTGATCGTTTGCCCGATAACTGGTTTGGAGAAACGCATGGATGATGATGACTGGTTTGAGGAAAGCGACCGAGAAGAAAGCCCGGACGATCATTTCGGTGTCGAGTTTGATCCTTGGGGTGACGAGGTAGAGGTTACGCCGTGGGGGATTGAAAGATGAAACGCACTTGTAATGGCTGCAAAGCTCTGCTAGATCTGCATATTGATTGCGCATGTAAATTGGGTTATCCGATGAAAAGAAAGTGGTCAGACAAAGGCGTGGACTGTGCGCCTGATGAGCCGTGCCCAAAACCGATGACCAATAGAAAGTATGTTGATTTGCTACTTATTCGGAAGGATGTGCCTGGACGAGTCTAAATAGGCGGTGAGTGAAATGGCCGCAAATCTTATGAATTATCCCATCGTCGCTGCGCGACTGCTGGCGGTTATTGCGGCGGTATTCGGGGGATTGCACCAGCCAGAGAACGGTTTGGCCGCAAAAAAACCTGTTGCGTCCATCCAGGTGCGCTCCCGAAAGGTTGCCTACAGGAAAAAGATCGTGCAGGAGTTGGCCGGGCCATTTGCAGGGATGGCGCTTTGTGCAGCGCAGAGTGCGCATGTTTCTCCGCGACTGGTAGCCGCAGTCATCCAGTTAGAAAACGGCGGCAATTTTTATCGGTCGGCGGTACGGGAATCCTCGGCTGGTGCGATTGGCGTGATGCAGTTGGAACCGACGACCGCCTGGGATGTGTTGCGGGTGAATCCGTGGAACGCGCAAGAGAACATCGAGGGCGGCACCCGGTATCTTGCCCGACTGTTACGAGAGTTTCACGACAACGTGCGTCTGGCGCTCATGGCGTACAACGCTGGGCCTACGTTGGTGGCGCGGGGGTATCGTCCGCTTGCAGCGGTGGCCTACGCGAAGGAAGTAATGCGAGAGGCAGGAATGAAAAGGAGTAATTACCATGATTAAGTTTGATATTAAAAACCCGACGACAGAAGAAAGATTAGAGAAAGAGAATATTTATTTTTTCTCTAGTTTACTTTTGTTCGTTTTGTACGCCGTTCTTTTGGTAATTTTTCATTCTATAATTAAGCAAAACTCCATAATAACGGTTGTTGCAATCCTTATTTTTGCATTGATTTGCGGTTTGGTTCTTTCTTTCGCTTCTGTTGATTACATGGAAGATGCCGAATTTCTCAATGATGCTGACAAAAGAGAGCAACTAGAACAGGCAACTTCTTTCCCGGAAGGAAAGGAGTACGTCTGTCAGGTACGGCAACAGGGGCGCAGGATCACCAAAAGAGAGCTTGCCAAGTTGGTTAAGGAATACGAAAAAAGAAAAGCGATCAACGAAAAACAGGCTGCGGAAAAACTCTTTTCGGATTTGTGCGTAGGGGAAGATCATGGAGAATGAATTTACCAAGAGGGACTTTTTGCTTCTTGCAGCGATTATATTGCTGGCTATTGGTGTATTTGGGTGGATGATTTATAATTCCAAATACCCTAGCATGACAGCCAGTATTTCATCGGTTCGCAAGCTAAATACCTGTGGGCGCAAAGTTGTTGCAAGAGTGGTAGACTTCAACGGGGTGCTTGCGACACATAGCGAGGTAGATGCGGCAAAGTCGATATGCGCCGACCTTGCAGCGGACAGGAAAATGTTAGCGCAAGCAAAGCAGGATAATAATACGGTTCTTGCAAAGTATTTCGCTAAAGCCCTCTCTTTTGGAAGCTATCAGAAAATAGCGCAAAAAATTGATGATTCAGAAGAATCTGAGCTTAACGGGGACGAGGACGGTGTAATTGGTTATGTCCATGATTATCATATATATCATAAGTTGTATAAGTATGGGCTGAGTAATACATTTTTCAATCGGGATTCCATCTATGCGATCTATGCACCAGATGGAATCTTGAGACGGTATCACAATATGCTCAAGTACGAATCAAAGGAACATCGGCTTGCGAAGGAGGAAAAGGTTGGTCACCAATGAAGATCAGGGATAAAGAACTCAAGGAACAGGTCGATGTATGCGACCGTGATTGCCCAGGCAAAAAATGCTACTGGCCGCGCCCGAATCCTGGCTCTTTTGTGCAAGGGCGTGGATACCGGAGCACCGGCGACAAAGGATGGGTTTGCGGCACCCGACACGCGCATGGGTGCCCTGTTACGGAGAATCAAGATGCACGATGACGATGAAGCGGTAGACGCTTTTGCCGAAGTCATGAAAGCCAAGTTGCAGCGGTCCCGCGAAGAAAAAAGTCGCGGTGGATGGCAAACCGCTTCGGCATCGAGGCTGACATATCACCTGCTGGAACACCTGGAAAAAGGTGATCCGGTCGATGTGGCAAATTTTTGCATGATGTTGCACCAAAATGGGCAAAGCATTGATGCTGTTGTGGTCAACGCCTACCGCTTTGCTGCCTCATCAGATCATTCGGAAACGGTGTGAGCAATTTTGTGTTTTTTGTTCTTGTGTGCATGTTTGCGGCAATCGTGATTGCAGATGTGGTGATTGCTTTGCTTATGCTGCGACGAGATAAGCGAACGAAGGAAAAGGAGATGGAAAATGGAAGCTGACCCGTTAGATGTGGCTGCAAAGTTGGAAGAATCCCAACGCAATGCGGCGATTGCCTTGACCCTTATGCGTCCGCAAGAAACCCCGGACGAGGACGAGCACGGCAGATATTGCCTCGATTGTGGCGACGTGATTCCGGCTGCACGAGTGGCGGCGGTTCAGGCGGTGCGCTGCGTGGATTGCGCCCAGGTGCGGGAGCGAAAGGAGAAGCGGATCGGCGGGGTAGATATTCGCCGCTATCTCACCAATCAGGAAGATTGAGTTATGAAAATCGCACTCGATGCAGACGGGGTACTTTTTGATTTTGTCGAGTCCTGGCGGCTCTGTGCCCAGCTGGTGTTGGGCCGGGACTTGCCGACCCTGACGCCCAGCTATGATCTCGAATCCCGCTTTGGCTTACAGAAGGGTGAGGTACACAAGGTCTGGTCAGTTTGGAATACGACCCACGGATGGCGTCGGGTAGTCCCTATTGTTCCCGCGATTGAGGCGACGTTCGCGGCCTTGGACATGGGGCACGAGGTCTTTGTGGTATCGAGGCTTCCGTCCAGTCAGGCGGCGCAGGAGCGCCGGGATTCGCTGGATCGGTGGGGACTGCAAAAGGCTACGCTGATCCCGGTTTTTGGGGAATCCAAAAAAGCGGCGTTGCAGGAATTGCGACCGCATTTTTTTGCGGATGATTGCGCGGTGCATTGCCGGGAAGCGCGGGATGCGCTGGTTCCCGAGATCGCCAGGATTCATGCCTGGGGGCCAGAGCCGCTGCCGGATGGGGTGCAGGAGTTTTTCGAACTGCGTTCCGTGCTACTGGCGTTGTGGGAAAGATCGGCCCTGCCTTTGCAGGGGATGCGAAAAAGTGCCTCTGTTTCATGAGGATGATGGTCAGAAACATAAGGAGAGCAGTATGGGTATGTTGTCAGTTGAACCGTATGCCGGCCTTGCGCCGATTCTGTCTGTAATCCACTCGGCACACCATGAACTGGATATCGGCGTGTACTACCTCGATGACCGGCGAATTCTCCATGCGGTGCGTGATGCCGTACAGCGCGGGGTGGATGTGCGCATCATGGTGGAACCCAAGCCTTTCGGTATGAAGCCGTGGCAAGTCCAGAAAGAAGTGCAGAAGATCGAGGCGACGGGAGCACATTTTCAGTATGTCCCTAGCCGCTTTGTGAGCCACGGCGATGATTACGCCTTCTACCATGCCAAGTATTGCGTGAACGGCCACGAGGCCGAGATCGGTACGGCCAATTTCGATTGGTCTGCCTTTCATCGGAACCGGGAGTACCTCTACGACACGACCAATCCAACCGTGGTCCGGGCGGTGCAGGCCGTGTTCAATGCCGACTGGAACCGGCAGCACGCGCCCGCCTGGACGCATCGGGTGCTCGTGCTTTCCCCTGGAACGTCTGCCGCGCAACTGCTGGAAGTCATCGACCAATCTGGGCCGATTGACGTAGAGAGCGAAGAACTCGGTCCCTACCGGCCTATCCTCGATGCCTTGGCCGCGAAGGGGCGGGATCTCCGGTTGATTCTTCCGGCCAGTATCAACCGTGAAGATCAGCGCGATGTAGCTTTCCTGCGCGGCCACGGCTGCCAGGTTCGCCTTCTGCCGGTCAAGCCGGTGTACATGCACGCCAAGATGATCGTCGGTCATCGTTTGGCCTTCATCGGTTCCGAGAACTTCACCAGCGTCAGTCTGGAGAATAATCGGGAAGTGGGTGTCCTGCTTGATGGTTCGGACCTGGGCAAGTTGCAAGCGCAGTTTAACAAGGATTGGGCGCGGGCTGGTTAATAGCTAGGTATGCCGAGGCTTTTTTGTGGGTCTCGGCGGATACAGCAAACGGTGATGGCCAAACGATACAGGCAAGCACAAACAGGAGACTGTCATGAGCGAACAAGAGTTTTACGAGAAATCATTACTTCTTTGTGCGGGTAGCGTTCTTAAAAATGAACAAGAAAAAACAGCGGATGCGGTGGTGTCCAAGGCTGACAGCATTGCTCGCCAACTGACGCAAAAGCGACGTGAGTTCATTGGCAAAGAGCTTGACTTATTTATCGATGAGTTGCCACTGATCACTTTCAATGATGACGCGGAATCCATGCAAAAAGCCGTGCATGATGTGGATTTCTTGTGTTCTGACTTACAAAGTTTGGTATCCTCGAAAAACCCCATGTTGAATAGCATTGCGCTGGATTTATTGCGGGATGCGCAGAAAATCCAAAGCAGACTGAAACAGATTTTGTCCATCAACAAGGAATGATGCTATGCGAAACGAAAGAAACGAAAGAAACGAAAGAGGCAGTTCTGATCTAGGTCTTACTTTGCTTATCGTGTTTTTCTTTTCTCTTGGTGCATTTTTGCTGTTGTATCGTTCGTCGGCTCCGGTCGTGAATCCGGCAATGGGTGCGGTGCTGTATCAGCAATCCCTTATTGCCCAGGCTGCGGGGTATCTGCACCGGGCCTTGCGCGACGCAAATCAGGCCATCGAGTACGACCCGCAAGGTCAGGCCGTGGGATTGAAAAAGATGGTTCACCACGTTGTTGTGCTCGAAGCGGACATTCGGGCGAGTGCGTGGGCGGCAAAGGCAAAGCGTAATCAGGAAAAACAGGAAGATGGCTTTTGGGGGTATTACTGGCTTACTACGCCGTGGTACGCAAAATTGCTGCAATTCACGTTACTGTTGACGTTTCTTTGGTTTGTCATCTGGTTCCACCGTCGTTTTACAAGTGCGGAGATGGTCTTATGGCATTAACACCAACCCGTTACGGCCCGGTAATCGGTCATTTTCAAGGGGAGCCGATCTACGAGTTTTTGGCGTATAGCGATGGCGAAGTGCTTTGGTATTCCGGTGTTGCTCCGGTTGAGAAGGACGGATCAATCTGTTTGAACAGGCTAAGAAATGAGGAA
>JAKBXD010000101.1 GCA_021840785.1 Pseudomonadota bacterium | reverse complement strand
GCGATCACGGGGCATAAGACCTTGCAGATGCTCAAGCGGTATACGCATTTAAGGGCCGAGGATTTGGTGGGGAGGTTGGGATGAATGGTTGTGATTATAATGCTGGAGTGTGGTTATCGGCGGCTGATATTTTCTTGGTAACGGTGGGCGCATGGCTCGTTACGTACGAAGTAGTGAACCGATCTGAGGGTGGGACCCATGGCGGCGTTACATCTATGGGCGGGGTTACTTGCATCAGAAAGCCTTGTCGATTTCCTACACTAGTCACAGATGTGAATGCGCACGAGATAAGCAATATCCGTCGAGCAATTTAGTTGACAAGGAAAGGAATGAGGATGACGATAAGTAGCATGCAAAACAGTGACCTCCTCTCCAGGGTGGGATAATGAGATCAGTCGAGGTAATGCCTAGCGGTCGGTACAAACTTGTCACCGAGGAGAAGGCTGGGGGGGTGACCTATACCCCCGGTTGCCTAGCCGCTTTCGTTGCTGAACAAATATATCGCGCTTCTCGCATCAAGCCAGGGCACGACACAATTAAGGTACTTGATCCAGCTACAGGTGATGGTGAACTACTGATTAACCTTTTGGCGCAGCTCGATATGGCCAATGTGGGCGCAGTCGAGGTGCATGGGTTTGAGACCAATATTCGCGCACTGAATATTACGACCGCTCGTATCAAACAACACTTCCCGAAGGTGATGCTGCATCTGACGCACGGCAGTTTCCTAGAATTCGTGCTTGACCAAATGTGTCGGTGCGGCAGCGGCGATCTATTTAAAAAAGACGCTGCTCAGGCCTATGATCTTATTATCGCGAATCCGCCGTACGTTCGTACCCAAATTATGGGCGCTAAACAGGCCCAATTGATCGCAAGCCAATTCGGTCTCACCGGACGTGTGGACCTCTACCACGCCTTTATTGTCGGCATGGCACACGTGCTCAAGCCAGGCGGCCTTGGCGGAATTATTGTCTCAAACCGCTTTATGACAACAAAGTCTGGCAGAACGGTGCGACAGGCTATTCGTGAGCGTTTCAGCGTGCGACACGTCTGGGACCTAGGTGACACGAAACTATTCGACGCTGCCGTGTTACCAGCCGTCTTGCTAGTAGAGAAACAAGCGGGACCGCAGCAAACGGTAGCGAACTTCACATCAATTTACACTACGACGAATACGCCAACGCAACAGGCAACTGATGTTATTGCGGCTCTTGACCGTGACGGTGTTGTCGCTGTCGATGATGGCCGATGCTTCATGGTAAGAAACGGCCACCTCGATATCAGGACGCCAACGGATACCGTGTGGCGAGTGAAGACTATGGTAAGCGATGACTGGCTGACGATGGTTGAGGGGCACACGTGGCGACGCTTTGGGGACATAGGCAAGATTCGCGTGGGCGTCAAGACTTGTGCCGACAAAGTGTTTATCCGCAGCGATTGGGATACGATGCCGGAGTCGACGCGACCTGAATTGCTACGGCCGCTCACTACGCACCATGTGGCGCGTCGGTTCCGAGCTAGGGAGGGAGAGAAGATCCGCCACATCCTCTATCCACACGAGAGTCTGAACGGGCACCGGCGTGTAAGCGATCTCTCGTTGTACCCGAAAGCGCGGGCATACCTTGAGACGCACCGCGATATACTCGAAGCGCGAACCTACGTTATCGAAGGCGGCCGCCGGTGGTACGAAATCTGGGTACCACATGACCCCTCAAGCTGGGATGCTCCAAAACTGGTATTTCGCGACATTTCGGAAATGCCCATATTTTGGCTTGATCTCGAAGGTAATGTCATCAATGGTGACTGCTATTGGCTACGGTGTGAAAGGCCAGAGGATATCGAGCTATTGTGGCTAGCTGCCGCAGTAGCCAACTCCACTTTTATTGAATCATTCTACGACCACAGCTTCAACAATAAGCTTTATGCTGGCCGACGCCGTTACATCACCCAATATGTTGAGCGTTTCCCGCTCCCCGATCCGACCTTGCCGGGCAGCCGAGTCATAATTGGCATGGCAAAGCAGATTTACGACGCGATTGGCAGCAGCGAGGCAGACGCTATTGCCGTGGAGCTAGATAAGTTGGTCTGGAAAGCCTTCGGCGTTCTCGCCAAAGAAGTTGCTAGGTAGCGGAACTTGTAGTTTCCTGTTGAGCACCTTGCCCTGAAATTGTACAAAACGGGTAAAGAAGGCCTCCCCTGTAGTTACGAATAGGTGAGTCAAAGTTACGAGTCCACCAGTTGTATTCCCGTAAAATACAGCATAGCGCACGTCGCAATGCCTTACTTGCTGGCCCGCAATCTGCGGTACGTCAAGCAATTCGGTACTCGATGGTAATACCAAGCCCAGGTCAATTGTGGGACTCGTCTGTAGTTTTACCTCCACGAGCTGGTGCCGCACATCGGGGAACCGCCCGTCGTCTTGATATTCCGCATAGCCAAGGGCCGAACACACCATGCAGTGCAATCTACCCCCCCGGTTACGCTCTTGATCGTAACCTGTATCTGGGAAAGTTGCACCAATCAATCGTGATAGACGATCGTAGATCACCGCGATAGGCAAGAGTGCACCAGCCGTCGGGTAACTAACTGGCGTAGCGACTTGCCGGAGGTCCGTGTCAGAAACAACAAAAGGCCGGAGTAGACTAGTATCCTCGGGCGCAATCAGCTCGGTCTTCGCTGTCCCTATAACGCAGCGCGCTTGGTATTTTTGTGTCAGCGTTCCAGTAGTATCCAACTGGGCCAATGTATCGCCAGTAACTACCCTGACCCTGGTAACTACATAATCTGCGGAAGGCCGAATTAGTACATAGCGGCGCGTCGGCGATAGCTCCTCGTTCCATACCTGCAGGTTGTTCGACTTCTGCACATAGGTGTCGAATAACTGGCCAGGAAAACGTGGCTGACATTTTCGGAACGAGCGTGGTACCGGGTAGCCGAGAACCCGGCAAACCTCTTCCTTGGCGACCTTTGATCGCGTACGCAACGGAAGGTCGCCAAGAGACATTCCCCGCAGCCCAGCGTCAAGGATGCGCTCGAGGTCGGGGGTAGGAATCCAGAGCGCAGGGTCGCCAATTGCGATTGGATCGTAAATCGTGAGACCAGCGGAGCGGATGTTTGCGACATAAGTAGTGGATAGAGTGGGCTTATCTCTCATGCTTTTGTGTTCTCCTGGCCAGAAGCTGGGGGACTGAAATACCAATTACAGCTGCGAACACTTCTAGGGTGCTGAGCGTCACATTCCGCTCTCCACGCTCGACAGAACCAATGTATGTGCGATGTAGCCCACACATGTCCGCGAACTTTTCTTGCGATAGGTCGTTCGCCTCGCGGAAAGCGCGGATATTGGCGGCTAGGGCGGCCGTCAGGGAGGAGCTTGGCTTACGAAGTGCCTTGTTTTTATCCACTGGCGCGTGATAATGCGTATTTTATCGTGCACCAGTGTCCCTAAATGATGCCTCTGAATCTACAGACAGTAAGTAGCATAAGGGCTACAATCATTGCAGTTACGGCCATACCCTTTAGGTCGTCGAGCGGTATACTGGTCGGGGTGAGCTGAGGAACCGGGACGTGGTCATAGTCAAGCTTGCAGGGGGCGTATGCCTTATATGAAGAACACGTTAAAAACCGTCATTCATTGGTTTCGTGGCCCTCTGCCCTATATCGCGGTCAGTGTAGCCTTTGTGTTCAGTCTTCTGTGGCTGTGGAAATCTCTATCTCTTGCCGTAAACTTCCTGGTGGCAGGTGGTACCCTCGGCATGGCCTATTTTTCTTTCATGCTTAACCGGCAAACGGTACAGACCGAGCGCCGGCGCATAAAACCCCTTTGCCACTGTACCCCGACCGCGACACGGGCGCGCTTACCGCAAAGGGGAGTAGCACCCAAGGCGTTTTTTTACCAGCAAAGGGACGGCAAGGAAATTGACGACAGGGGTTCTGATATCCCTTTAAGTTTTAGTGTGCATATAGTCAATAGTGGTGTTGGCCCGGCATGTGGAGTGAGCCTCTGCCTCGGTTCGTCGCGCCAAGGCATCCTCTGGACGGCGCGTGTATCCGTAGCAGCAGTGATCGCCGCTGGTACCGCCATGGAGTTTTATTACTCATTCTCAGATACAGATATCCCTTGCTCCGAGATACGTAAGTGGTCTAGTGGCGAACCCAGCCCGTTACGAGGTCACATCCAGGACCTGTATGGCAATGTTGACACCATCCACCTTCAGTATACTGATATTGAAGGGAACGTTTATCATTCGTCGCTCTGCTGCCTAACGGATGCCGTATCCATACAGGCCCCGGATGCCGAGAAATTCCGCTCCACCACCCCTATGACTACCTTCGCCGACGGCCCCGTAGCCGCTCCCCCGTGGTACCGGTATGAAATGCCGCCGGGCGCATGGCAAGCGATAAATCCAGAGGCTCTGACTCGAGGATTCCCTTATTCCCTGTGAGGGCCATTGGGGACCCTTGTGTGGCCAGACTCTCGGCCAGCCGTAACAACCCCCTCGCAAGGTAATACGAGGGCCCCGCCATCTCATCCTCCAGTCCCTCTACGGCCTTTCGGAAATAGTGTACGGCGTCGGGCTCAGGTTCGTCTTTGCTCATGGCATTCTCTCTTCCCGGCTTTTTGCAAGGGGTCCATCGTAGCGTGGACGGTAACTTGAGAGAACCCGCGAAATGACGAGTATGCCCCTGCAATCCCAAGAGGCGCGGACGCATGGTAGACTTCTTTTAATAATCTCGGGACGATATCGTATGCTGACTCGTAACGGGTTGAATTGGGGGCTTTTGATAGCCGAGGTCCTGACGGCCGCAGGGACGATCAGCCTTGCCTTTGCTACCTTCTGGATGGCAAAAAAGACGCGGGATCTCGCAGATCAATCTGACCGTCATCACCTAGAGGATCTGATGCCAGTTTGTGAATTTTGTGTTTCTCCGAATAGGCCAAGGCCCGTGGTGGAATCGCGGCAAGACCGTGAATCGTACCCCCCGTCGTTTTTTGAGATCCGCGCGCCTGACAATAACTCGCAAGGTCCCGTGATGATACAGAACATAGGCATGGGTCCAGCCCTTAACGTGAAAGTGGTCGTTTGCCTGTTCAATTTTCCCAGCACCCCCTTCTCCGTATTCGTCGACGACCTGCGTCCGGGTACCGCCTGCCAAGTCCCCCGCATTTAGGCACATGTGGGCCAGACGCCCCGATTCGATCATGCAGGCCTTTGAGAGGGTCTGTCGCCTTGCGTCCTTCGGAAAAGCCGCCGACATCAAGCGCCCGGCCTTCCACGATTCGCGGCACGAAACGACCTCACGGCTGTTTGAGAAGGGGTTGAACCCTATGGAGGTGGCGGCGATTACGGGACACAAGACCCTGCAGATGCTGAAACGCTACACGTATCTGCGGGCTGAGGATCTGGTGAGGAAACTGGATTAACTCTATTTTGAGTTTTTAACGGAGCCACGGCGCGTATTGTTATCCAGAGTGGAAGTCATTCTGGAGAAGGGCGGATAGTTGCTCCGCAAACGTATGGTGCTTCCCGATCTGAATGTCATCATGCTTAGTATTGCGGCCATCGCCTGTACGTGATGTACGTAGAGGTTAGCCAGCCAATGCCAACACCAAACCAGTTCAATGTAACGAGCGTTTGCGGATCGAGATTCATAGTTCTTGCGATGCCCGACGCCGGCGCTCGGCCGCGGCGAGCCGAGCAAAGCGAGTCGGTCGGCTGGAGCGCGTTGTTAGAGCGCATTTGTGCTAGATCGCGACCAACTCGGCGATTTTGCTGGCAATCACTGCCATTGAGTCTTCTGCAGAGTTCAGGCCGGTTCGTGAGGCGAGTAAGGGGCTGACATTGCGGAGCGCTTCATACGTCGTGTTGTGTACTATGGGAACAAGCCGGTTGCCCGCCAGAAGGGCCGAGAGTTCCTTATCGGCGATGCTCTCTTTGGGGAGGCGGGCGAGCAGCGCAGGCGTCACCAGAACGAGCCCTATGCGCGAGGCCGCCAACCCCTTGTCGATGGCGCGCATCAACGGCACGCCCAGGCCGATGTCCTTTTCGCTAAACCAGACTTTGACCCCCGCCGCCTCGAGCAAATCGTGCAGCTGCTTGGCCGCTTCATGTCGGTCGTCCCACGCGTGGCACAGGAAGACGTCACGAAGGTCAGGCTGCTCCGCGGCTTTTGTTTCAACGGCATCGCGGACTGGCGTCAGTGACTGCACTTGGGTCACTGTGTACGAGACGGCCGAACCGGCGTGCGACCATCTCGGCCTTGCGCCACCGCCGGACCCGCCCCCGCCACTGCTCGACGAGGAGTAGGGCCGTGTGGAGTTCGACGGGTAGCTGCTATACCTGCTGTAGGGACGATAACGGCTGCCGCATGCAGGGCAGTCGGCCGCGGCGCTGGCCGAGCGATGGCCTCTTACCGGTGCTGTGCATCTAGCCATGTCGCAATCCTCCCATCAACGGAATCACCAAAATACTATATTACAACGTCCGCTTCCAGTCTAAAGAGGGCATGGCACCACGGGTTCAATTCCAACCTATTGGAGTTTCGACGCATTCACACAAAACGCTGATTCCAACCTGGACATTCAGCCGAGATGGCCTCTGAAATCTCCCTTATCCAACTTTGGAATGCAAATAGCCGAAAAAACCATTACTGGGCACAAGACCTTGCAGATGCTGCTGCGGTATACGTACTTAAGAGCAGGGGATCTGGTGAGGATGATGGATTAGATCTGGACTCCGAATATCTCTCGGATGTCGTCGCGCTGGTCCTCGATCTCCCATGCAGTGTTTACGGCATGGGCCACGGCCGCCTCGGCCGTCCGGCTCGCATAACTGTGTGTTTTCATCGGTGAGCGGCGCGATGCCGCGACGGTCTCGGTGTGCTTGTCTGGAGCGTCATTCGTCGGACTAC
>JAKBXD010000100.1 GCA_021840785.1 Pseudomonadota bacterium | reverse complement strand
TGATCCTTCAATCGTTGTGCGTATCGTGCCATCGTTCTCTCACCTCGCCCCCCAGATTAACGATTAATGGAGGCGGCAACTACTGTGACACAGGGGGCATCGCTCACGGCACTTCTGGCCGTCTCATCCAGGGACGCGGTCGTGATCACCGCCTCCAGACGAGCCGCAGCGATCCACCTCCGCTCCTCCTGGGGGAGGCTCAAGGCCTCGGATCGCCAGCGCTCCAGGGGTGGCGCCCACCCCAAGCTCCCAGCTTACTACCTCTACAGACGCGCTCTCGGGCAGTAATAACCGCGCCACCGCTCGGTCCTTAAATCGTTGGGCGTATCGTGCCATCGTCTTCACACCTCGCTACCAATTTTATAGGACATATCGAGGCGGCAACTACTGTGACACAGGGGGATAAATCGATAAGCTGATAGCGGCAGCTTCCCATTACTTACATGCCATAATGTGGGGCCCGGGAAAGGAACACCTCGCGTATCTCCTGAAGATCGTCCTCTGACACGCCACTGTGGAACGGCAGACACAAAACCTGTGACTTGACGATATTCACGTACGGCACGGTAAGTGTCGAATGGACACCGTAGCTACAATATGGGGCGAAATCCGTGCACGCGGGATAAAAATATTTCCGCGCAAATATAGATCGACATTTTAGCTCCTCGTATAAATCGTCTCGCGACCGACCAAACATTTTCGGGTCGATGATAATGCGGTAATATTGCTCGGAGTTGAGCACCCCGGCCTGTGGCTTCTGCACAAAAATCCCTGGAAGCGGCGCCAGGAAATCATCGTATTTTGCCCGAAGAAGGACGCGCTCCGCTCGCTCCCTTTCTACGAGCGGAAGATTTAGGAGACCTATAGCGGCTTGCAATTCATTTAGCTTACCGTTGATTCCTATAGATACGACCTCCTCTTCATTTTTTATTCCGAAGTTTCGCAGATAGTATATTGGTTCCCGATCTACAGCGCGCGGGGTCGCAATAAGGCCGCCCTCAAATGTATTGAAAAGCTTTGTCGCATGAAAGGAAAACACTGATGCATCACCAAATGTGGCTATTGACCTACCATTGACCGTTGTATCGAATGCGTGCGCCGCATCATAAATAAGGCGCAATCCTTGATCATCGGCGATCTCTTGCAATGCATCTAGATCGCACACCGTGCCATAAACGTGTACCGCAAGAATCGCCGAAGTCTTGCTGGAAACAGCGTTTCGCACTGCAACAGGATCGATGGTCAGCGTGTTGGGCAGGATGTCTACAAAAACGGGTTTCAACCCATTCCATGAGATCGCATGTGGGGTCGCAGCGAATGTCAGTGGCGTAGTGATCACCTCGCTATTTGCCGGAAGGTGGAATAGCTTTATTGCGGCGAGAAGCGCGTTTGTGCCGTTATTAAAAAGCATCGCCGTCGGCACACCAAAGCGGCGCGAAAGTTCCCCTTCAAGTCTTTCATGCAATGGGCCACCGTTTGTGAGAATCTTGGTGCGCCAGATTTCTGCCAGAAGCATATGAAAGGCATCGAGATCAGGAAGAAGCGGTTGCGTCACGTAAAGAGGCTTGGACATAGCGGTCTCTCAGGAAAGATCGTAGGCGCGCCGCGCAAGAAATGTGTTATAAGCGCTCCGCATTTCTTCATAGGATGGAAAATCCGAGAATAGTATACCTGCCCTGGTCCCTTGCTGCCCAGTGAGACCTTGCCCGGCAACCTGAAGCGGAAAAAATCCTCGGACAGGCTGGGGCACGTGCAGTTGAAGCCCGCCAAAAATAATATCTGTGAGCGCAGAGACAGTATGGCGGAGAACATAGCGACTCATAGTTGATTTCGCCACGAAAGGAACACCGAGAAAGTAAGAAGCATACTTCGCAGCGTAGGCGAACCCCGTGCTGTATTCAATTAGTAAAGAGTATAGGTCGCCTGGGCAGCGTCGCGCCGCTTCGATCATGAAAGGCTCCCCTTGGCATAGAATAAACTGGACGTGCAGCAGCCCATCCTTAAGATGCAGGGAACGGCAAAGCGCGCAAAGATTCTGCTCTAACGTAGCCGCGACTTCTTTTGGGAAATCCGGCACAACGTAGCTTGTGTCGACAGCAAACGGATTACAGGAGGAACCTTCGCGCACGTAAAACGCAAACACAACCCTTTCTTTCTCTATGAAGGCACTACAGCTATGAAGGGCCCCTTCGATAAAAGACTCGATTAGGACTGTCGCGCTCGGGCTTGCCGCCATCGCCGTTGTCCATGCCGTTTTGAGAGCATGAGCGTCCATACCATCGAATACAGTAATTCCACGCCCACTGAAGGCGTCAACCGGTTTACAAACAAATTTGCCCCGCATAGGGAAGTCATCTGGGCAAACAGTGCGAGGGGCGGCGATGCTTTGTGCGGCACAATGTGACCGAAATGCAGCCTTGTTCGTCAGCGCAAGATTGGTTTCTGGAGAATCTGCCAAATCTGGGTTCTGGTTAACCCGTAGGCAGGTATCTATAGACACGTCAGTGCAGCCAGGCACTACGCGCTCAATCCCGAGCCGTCGGATATGTCGAGCCACATCCTCAAGACTTCTGTAGTCCTCTTGGATCCAGTGGTCGCCGGCTTTTTGAGCAAGGAGATCGTTGGGGCGATTCCCTATCGTCCAGACCTCGTGTCCGGCAGCGGTCAAAAATGCATACAGCGGCGCTGCCGCTAAGGCCGTGTCAATAAGCAATACTTTCATGTAAACTCACCAATGCAAAATTGTAACCGCCGCAGCCATTTTCTGTACATGCATAGCTGATATGCAAATCACTTTTCCACGACCTGTGTTTGCAGGCGGCCAGTGATCCAATAGCGCGACCCTAACCTTGACGAAAGTGGCACAGCCATTCCACCATTACCATGCAGCCACTAGAGCGGCGCTTTTGGGAATCCCATTTACTCGCACACCCTTGATCATTTCGATATGCCCAACCGACACGCCGAAACGGCTTCTTGGCCATTACTGCCTTATCCGCGCCGCTATAGTCGCGAGACCATTCCGCCTTTAACCTGGTGCCCATTTTAACATTCCATTTCATCCAGTCGGGCCACGCAGCCCGTCTTGATCGAACGATGGATCGCTGCCAAAACACACATGTTTCTGTAGCCATCCCGCGCCGATACCCGCAATGGTACTCGATTGCGCACGACCTCGACGAAATGCGCTATTTGGCACTCCAGAGAATTTCCCTTCTTTGTGGGAAGCCCCCCAACCTCGAAGGCGTTCCACCATGATGGATCTAACCCCCCCGAGTAGTGTCGAGTCCGCATGGTAGGAAAGTCGAGGGAGCCGTTCGTTCCGGCGAAATGATAGCAGTTTTCCGTCGGAAAATGCGGATAGGCTGGATTTTCGCCAGTCGTCATTTCCCAGCTCTTACTGCTGGCAGCTGTGTCAGAAAGGAGGAACGTTCCCAGCGCACCATTAGCAAAAGAAAACGTTACCGCGACAGTGTCCTCAACCTCGAACCGACGAATACTATGGCTTGCCATGGTGGACACACTTTCAATCGGGCCGCAAAAATACCGCAAAAGACCCACCTCGTGTATCAGATTAATGAGGATCGGTCCGCCACCCGTACGGGCTCGCCATGGGCCTTCGCGGAAATAATGAGACGGCTTATAAAAAAGCGCGGCACCTTGCACGGCGACAAGCTTCCCGAAATAGGGAGAATCGAGGAAACTCCGCGCGGTCTCTAATAGTGGGTTGTACATCCTGTGGTCGCCGACTAGAACCGGCACGCCAGCATTATCGGCGCTGTCAACCAACGTTTTTGCGTCCCGAATATCAGATGTCAACGGCTTTTCGACAAGTGTCGGGATTTTGCGTTCAATACAGGCCATCGCCTGAGAGAAATGGAACGCATTTGGCGAGCTTATGATTGCCGCATCAATACTCTCGGAGTCTAAAGCTTGCGCTATATCGGTATAGAAACCGGCCCCAATTTCCGCTGCGAATTTTGTGCTTCTGTCGCTCTGGACTGAAACGATCGCTCCAACCTCGCACCCAGGGTGCGCATTGAGAAGGCGTGCGTGCACTTTGCCAATAAGCCCGGGCCCTGAAATGAGAAAGCGAAGCGCTCGCTCGTTCATGCAATTCCCCGTACCTTTTGTGGGAACAGTTCGAATTGTCTTTGAGCCAGTTTCTCTACCTGTCGAGCGTATGTCTCAAAATCATAGAGCCTCTGGTATTCGTTGACCAGAGCCGCGTTCAGTGTTTCATACTCTAGCCGATCCGCAGATAGCCGCTTTATGCGATCGCAAATAGAAACAACCATATCGTCACCATTTTTAAAAATGTTCGCATATTTCTGGAAATGCGGCGATGGAAAGAACTCATCGTTGTAAGCGGCGAACCCGATCCCACCCTGCATGATTGGCTGTGCAATGTAGCCATCGAACCCCTCGCCAAATGTAATCGAGAATAAACACCGCGTCGCATAGCCCATAAATTTGTCAAAACTCATATTTTGTATTTCGATCAACTGAAAATGAGGGAACTCCCTGGCAATTCGGTTTAGGCATTCGTGTTTATAAGGCGCTTCATCCGGGGAATAGATAATGAGGTCGTCTTTGTCCGGAAAGCGCAATGGAGAATAGCTACTCAGATCAGTATAAGCAGGCAGGAGAAGGGTCGGTAGCTGATATTTATTTGCGATAAATTTCGTAAAATATGCGTGATGCGCAACGGACTGGCTGATATTGTCATTACAGAGGCGGCGCAAACGTTCAAATTGCTCTTTCTCTGGCATCAGCTTGATGTTCTGGTTGAGAAGGTTCGTATATAAGTTCTTGCGACTCTTAAGATAATCGCGTTCCGCGAAGGAAATATCGTCCATAAACGTTGCAGCAGCGTACTCAGGTATATGAAGGTAAACATCTTCCGCCTCGCGGCATAATAGGATTTGCTCAAACCGGTATACATTATCTGAATTACGGAATGTGGTATTCCTAAAATACGTCACATTTAGCGGATTTGGTCGCGTCATGACTAGAACCTCGTAGCCATGAACGTGGCGCAGGCGCCACATCTGATTCGCGATTGAGAACATTGAAAAAATCCCACCGCTGATTACATTATGTTCTGGGACAAGAAAAACCATTACCTTTTTTGCGCAATATAGGTCGACAGGAAACGTCATGTCCTGGGTTTTGGAGAAACAGCTACGGCCGCGCCATGATTCGTAATGGCCCATGCCCTTAAATAATGGGCCCGCCAACAAAAAGAGCATATGCGCAATCTTGATTTTGGCGGCGTCTGGTACCGGCATCGCCTTGTAGGCTCTCCGGCCAATTCGCTGCATAAATGTTCGTACAGAAAAGTTAGCCGTTATGCCGCTGGCTTTCGTGGTCACATGCGCCCCCTCTTATACTTGAGCTACACACTCTGCCGTAGAATTGGTCTTTATATATCGACATGTCCACACGGACCAGGTTTTTTCGCTCTCGGACTTTGAACGTCCCGTATATACCAGGGCTTTCGGCCGGTTTTGTCAGTGAGCATATGTTCTAACCTGCGGGACGTAGGGGAAATAATTGGCGCAAACCGCTTGCCGCCCCAATTATGCCTTTGTCGACCGTACCACCTACCTCCGTTTCCCCGCAACTCATTCATACGGGCGCACTGTCTTCAGACCCGACGGGCCCGATGCTCCCCGAACCTCCCGAACCGACATTCTCGAAGGTATGCGGTACGGGCGCGCTCCGTGGGTTATGGCGACGACCAGATGCGGGGGTGGCAGACCAGCGCCTATTCATAAACAGGCGCCTCCTGGAAAGATACACCCGCCCTGTCCTTATCGGACATAACCGGGGCCATCGTTAGGGGCCATTCTATCCGAATCTCAGGGTCATCCCAGCGGATGCAGCGCTCGTGCTTGGACGCCCAGTAATCCGTCGCCTTATAAAGGAGCTCGGCGGTTTCCGAAAGCACCAGGAAGCCATGCGCGAAACCCGGTGGAATCCACGCGATTCGCTTGTTGCTCGCCGAAAGATTAAAGCCCGCCCATTTACCGAATGTGGGTGAGCTCTTACGGATGTCCACCGCCACATCGAATACCTCACCCTCAATGACGCGGACAAGCTTACCCTGGGCTTGCTGTATCTGGTAATGAAGGCCCCTCAGGACGCCCTTCTTGGACCGTGAGTGGTTGTCCTGTACGAACTCATAGTCGATGCCTAAGTCTTTCAGGATCTTCTTGTTGTAGCTTTCAAAGAAATAACCTCGCCCGTCTTCGAAGACTCGCGGCTCGAGCCATAACACATCTGGTAACGCCGTCTCAATCACCTTCATGAGATCAGAGGCTCCCGGAGCAAGCCTAAAAGATACTGCCCATAACCGTTCTTCTCGAGCGGCTGCGCAAGCGCCTCAAGCTGGGCGCCATCGATATACCGCATACGATAGGCGATCTCCTCGGGACAAGCGACCTTGAGTCCTTGGCGACGTTCAATGGTGGCAATGAACTGGCCGGCCTCCAGCAAAGACTCGTGGGTGCCGGTATCGAGCCATGCCATGCCGCGGCCCATCACCATGACCTCCAGCTGATCGTCTTTAAGGTATTGCTTATTGACATCCGTGATCTCCAGTTCACCCCTCGCTGAAGGTCTCAGATCGCGCACAATGTCCGTGACGCGATTGTCGTAGAAGTAGAGCCCTGTGATCGCATAGCGGGATTTTGGGTTACGGGGCTTTTCCTCCAGGGATACGGCCTTGCGGTCAGGACCAAACTCGACCACACCATAGCGCTCGGGGTCATGAACCGGGTAGGCAAGAATTGCCGCGCCCTTCGTATGATCGGTGCGGGCCTGGAGTCTATGGGCCAGATCATGCCCATAGAAGATATTGTCGCCCAGGATCAGGGCGCAAGGGTCGCGCCCTATGAAATCCGCCCCGATGATAAAGGCCTCGGCAATGC
>JAKBXD010000099.1 GCA_021840785.1 Pseudomonadota bacterium | reverse complement strand
AAGACAAAGGATACGACCATTATGCTGCAGGCAGAGACGCAGCAGGAACTCTCGGATTGGCTGGCGGTATTTGAGATGGCGAAGCGGAAGGCGTTAGAGGACCCAGGCAGCACCGAAAGCACAAGCAAAGCGTCTGGTAGTCTGGACCCTGCCTTTGCCGTCACGGCGCCGATTTCTCGCGAGTTCGCTGCCCAGTCCGAGAGTGTACCCTCCGAAGATGCAGGATCTGGCGGTCTGACAGCGCCTGATCGAGAGAGTGCTTTCGGCGCTCCCTTGCCGCGGGCGAGCTTCGACGTGAGCACCGGGTCTACGCCTTCAGCCGCTCGCCGCGTGCTCAGTCTCGAGCGAGAGCCGGGCGAGGGCAATCGCGAACACGCTGCGCGCCTGATGCAGAAGTTGGACCTGCACAAGCGTGGCTCGGCTTCGACCAGCGCTTCACCCTCTGGCGCCGGACCGCCAGCAGGAGGCATTGCTAGTCTCATCGCCTCTTCGCACAACATCCTGCAGCCGATTGGAGCGGGATCTGCGCCTACCCCGACCGCCGGCGCGACGGTCTCTTCGCCTGATCTCGGCATCCATAAGGGTACCTTCACAGGTCTGAGCGGTGGTTCTATGGCCATCTCTTCGCTTGCACCAAGCACATTGGCCAACCCGCCCGCACTGACAAGTCTCAGTCAGACCGCGGTAGTTGTAAGCAGCGAGCGCGCGATAGGCGGTGTCAAGGTCCCGCTGGGCTTGATGGCGAACATGTGGGGAAGCAGGGGCTGGGGCGTTGTCAACCTTCTGGGCGCCGATTCCTCTCCGTCAAAGGATCACAACACGACGATGTCACCCTTGGCATCGCCCAAAAGCCCGCCCCGCACATCCCAGGACGATGTGGGCGTCATGGACGGCGCCGCCGGCTCATCGATACGCACTCCGACTAATCCCGTGGCTTCTGATACCGAGACCCCGGTTGGTGGCATCAGGCACCGCAAGACTGCTAGCGTGAGTACCGATGCTGCAATCAAAACGGTGGTCGCGGAAGTCAGCGACATCTTCCCACCCAACTACCCTCTGCCGCTGAAAGTGCAACAAGCTCAGTTTCGCTTGCTGTTTCCGAATGTACCGCCGCAAGAGAAGGTCGTCTTGGTGTTTCGGGCAAGCTGGAGCGCGGACGATACGCAGGAGTTCCCGGGACGAGTGTACGTTACGACAAGAGGGCTGTATATCTACAGCAACCACCTTGGCCTCATACTCGTGACGGAAGCGAGTCTGGGGAGCATTGAAGATGTAACGGCTGCCCCGGGAAGAGAGTGCGATTTCCTATATCTTCACCTTCGGCAGTCGAGAGCGAGGGAACCGGTTGGCGGTGGCGACGAGACACGAAGAGTCACGGTGAAAGTCTTCCTTGAAAACCTGCGTTTGCTTCAACGGAGACTCGATTACCTCATCCACAACGCCTCTTCGGACTCTCCTGCGGGCTTGGAAGAAGTGATCAGGACGCTCGTGAAGATGGAGGCTGAGGGGCCGCAAAGGCGTTCCAGCGTGGATAGTTGGGAAGACGTGTCGGCTTTGGACGCCGTAGGCGGCGCAGCAGGTAGAGAGCCCTTGGGCGGGGGAAACATGAAGACCGCGGTGAGGGTCGATGGGAGTCTGCTCTTTGACAGTGACCGAGGGGCATTCGGCAGAACAGGCAAGGAGGTGCAGAAGTTGTACGTGTCGCCTGCAAGGACGCCACAACAGCGGACGTGCTCGTGCTGACTATCTTACGCAGTAAGCTGCCTGCGCAGCCCGTCAACTATGCGCCACAAGGTAAGCCTGCCACGAATCCCAGCCGAGATGCCTGGGTAGCAATTGACGACATGGACATAGGCATGCAAACTTTCCTGACCCGCGACTTCGCCGTCAGCGCCAAAGCCCTCTTCCACGTCATCTTCGGCGACAAGTCTGCTGTCTTCCAGCTTATCTACTGCAACCGATGGGCCGACCGCGTGGTCCAGACTCCCTGGCTCAAAGGGCCGGATTTCCACTTTCACCGCCTCTTCTCCTCTTCCACCACTCCCGCCAGAGACGAACAGACCATCGAGATCTACAACGATCATCTCCTCTACGCCGTTACGAACAGGAAACTCCCGTACAAGCTCCCATATGCCAAGCGATTTGTACCCTTGACGAAGATTGTGATAACGCATAGCGCAAAGAGTCGGTGCAAACTTGCGATCCATCAAAGGATCGAGTGGAGTAGGCCGCCCCGGTCGGCTTATCTGAGGGGTTTGGTGGAGAAGCTGGCGTTGAACAGCCTGGAAGCTGATGCGTTGGATTTGAGCAATGTGGCGATGGATCAGGTGGCAAAATTGGGGCATCATAGTAAGACGAATAGGGCTATTGAGATCTTTGGGGCTGTGGGACAGCAGACGGAGGTTCCGGTGTTGGATACAGGAAGTGCTCTGAACCTGGGAGGGAGCGTCTTAGGTGGGAGAATCAAGGCGAGGCGGCCGGTGGGTTTGCTCAAGATGGTTATCGAAGATGTTTTGGAAAGGTTGCTGAAAGTTGTGGGACGGATGGTTGATGTTCTTGTCGCCGCAGCGGCGAGGGGTCTGGGTGCGATAATGGAGGTTTTGACCGGACACACAATTTTGGTGGCGGTTCTAGCCGTGAGCTTGCTGTATAACGCTTGGTCAGGGTATAAGGATGGGATGATTTCGTGGCAAGAGGGGCGCGCCGTGAGGTTCATGAGCCACATGGGGGTGAAACCGGATCCAATTGTTGGAAAAGCGATCTGGCTGAAGGATGTGGAAGAGCTTGCGGCACCTAATGTCGTTGGACCTAGCAGTAATGGTTCGGACTCCGTGCCATGGCTGCCACACATCGACACGAATGCTACGCAGACTTGCCAAACAACTTTCGGCGACGTCCTTGCAAGTCCGGACGCCACGGCCAAGACGAATGCTGGTGCTGTACGACTTCACCGAACCAGGTCTTCGCTGGCGCGGTATCGACATGATCTTCTGGTCGCTTTGCGGGTTGTGAATCAAGTTGAGCGTCAAGTAGTGCAAGCCGAATACGAGCAGCACATTCGCGCAGAGATGACAAGGTGTGAGAAGATTGAGGGGATGCTGCGGAACGCCAAAGGGGGAAAGAAGGCTCGGGAGGAGGTCGATCTACGATACGATCTGGGTGAGGACTTTGCGGAGTACTGCCGTACTTGCATGGTGGAGAGTGCGCGGTTGAATGGTTGACATCAGCTGAAGGCTGGGGCGCGATGTCCGTTTGATATACCCACGAGATGCCCACAATATATATGCTGCTGATCTGAAGAGCACCTGCCCACATCACTGGCCCACGTGGACATGCGAGGATTCCTGCCTAGGAAACGCTACCCAGGGGCAACGCTCTGAGCTTGCCACCGTCTTCACAGCTCAGCTCGCTCATGCACTTCCGACAGGCCCAATGTGAAATCGTGGTTCCATCACAGCTGATCCATCTCGTTCCACCCACGAAAAGTTACGCGCACCTCGAGCAGCAAGTTGTCATGATGCATCGGGAACTCAACATGTTCAGTGCTGACAAAGACAATTGCTGAGTATGGTTGCCATACCAAGAAGGAGCCTAGCGCACGACGAGCGAAGTATCATGATGAATAGCCCGGGATCTCACTTGGTATACAACGGACAACATAATGCTATCTGCATCCCTTTCATCCGACATCTCTGCATGCCTTGTCCGCAAGTTTCGAATTACAGTGTCGCCTCGCTGCCGCGATGCGAACGAAATCGGACTCACGCATTAGCAACTTGGATCACAGCCGGATGAAAGAAGACATCGGAGAACAAACAGTCGCTCCTCGAGATTACTGGATACTGAAGGATGTCCGATTGGACATCCTGATCGTTCACTTCCCCTCGCCGAGCACTCTGCAAATCATCCGTCGTCTCTGCGATCACGACATCTCCAACATGGTCGACGTGCTGGGTGTCGACAACGCCTTTGAGCACGAGCAAACCATCGGCATGGAGTGCTTCAAAAGCGGCCTGCAGACTGAAGGCACTCAGCGCTCCGCTCTGCTTCTCCGACTGACAGCAAATGATCGCTCCTGGTGCGTCCGCTAACTGACGCATGGTGATGCCTGAGTTGTCTGATCTGACATGCCGGCGTTGCAGTGTGAAATTCAGCTGTACAGCGCTACTTGCGGCAATAATGATCGGCGAGGCCGCTGTCTGGCCGCTACGACAGGCCAGCGCTGCCCGGTGGAGCTAAGGCGGAGGCTAATTGCGCCTTGATGCTGTATTCCCCAATTCATCTTGTTCGAAAACGATGCTTGGCAATCTCTACGAGTTATGGAGACCACCAGGCATGTACTCGAGCCTCGAGATGCAAAGCCATTGATTGGGGTCGCATAGAGCTGCCTATCTCGCCATAACAGACCGTGATTATCGGATGGTTACCGAACTGCCGATCCATGCCCTGCTTCTCGCTTGGATGGCCGGCTCAGAGAGCTTGCCACCGACCCGCTTTGAAGGATCTGCACCTGTAAGGCGATTCTTCATGGCGCACGCGAGCGATACCACGCTGCCGTACTGCTAATTAGCTGATAAGCAGACGTCTAGACCCCCGAGCAAGATGCATCGCGCGAGAGCTTTCTTCTACCTCCTCATGCCTTTGCTATTTTTCGCGTGAACTCGAACCACGTTTCTCGGGCACGTTTGCGAGATCCGTTCATCCAGCGATGTGAGCATCATTATTGACTGAAACTGAACATAGCTCCTACGAACCAAGATGCGGTTCAATCCTTCAGAGAAGGTGCATAACGCACGCCGTGCATTTACAAGCTGGCAGGCTTTTATGGAATGGCTTCAAGTACCCGATACGGCACTTGATGAGCATGGACATCGTCCAAAGGGACCAACCTGGAGCAACGAAGACCTTGATCCTACACCGCCTGAGAAGCGCACCTGGCGATGGTGGAACTATGCGATTTTCTATTGGGGTCTGAGTTTTGGCAATTGGACTCTGGGCTCGACCATGGTCGGAATCGGGCTGAACTGGTGGCAGTCGATCCTGACCATCTTCCTCTCGCAGCTCATCTCCAGCATCGCCATGTTCTTCAACTCCCGCTGCGCTTCCGTCTATCATATCGGCTACCCAATCGTGGGACGGAGCGTATTTGGCATGTGGAGCGCATACTATTTCGTCGGGGTGCGAGCGGCATTGGCAGTAATCTGGTACGGGGTTCAGCTGTACTCTGGTGCTTCGTTGCTGGCAAACATGCTGCGCGCAGTGTTCGGACACGACTACACCGACATCCCAAACCGTATTCCTGCTTCTGTTGGGATCACAAGTGCCGGCATGATAGCCTTCTTCTTGTTCTGGCTTATTCATCTGCCCTTCACTTTCTTCCGGCCGTATCAGCTTCGCAAATTCTTCTGGTTCAAGGCCATCGTAATGCTACCGGCTATCCTGGGACTCTTCATTTTCTGCATGGTCGAGACCAAGGGCAAGATTGGTCTGGGGCATCTGGACAATACATCGAGTGTCTCATCCTCGAGCGGCTGGGGCTGGTTCTTCGTTTGGTCAATCAACGCTGGAATGGGCAACACGGCCACTCTTATCACCAATCAACCGGATATTGCAAGATGGTCGGCTACTAAGACAGGCGCCATGTGGTCGCAGCTTCTCACTAACCCAGTCGCGGTGACCCTCTCGGCATCGCTTGGCATTCTCGCTACTGCGGCCATCAACAACAAGTGGGGTACAGCTCTCTGGAACCAATGGGACCTGCTCGATGCCATCCTCGACCACCACTGGAATGCCGGCGCTCGGACGGGCGTCTTCTTTGCCGCTGGAGGTTGGATGTTCTCCATCCTGGGGACGAACATTGCCGCCAATATGATCCCATTCGGATCAGATTCGACCATGTTATTCCCGAGATACATCACCATCCCCCGCGGGCAATTTCTGGTAGAACTTCTCGGCTTTGCTATATGTCCGTGGAAGATCCTCAAGAGCGCGTCTACGTTTACGACGTTCCTTGCGGGATATGGCTTGTTCATGGCCAGCGTGGTCGCGATCATGATATGCGATTACTTCCTTCTTACACGCGGCAATGTTTTTGTGGCCCATCTTTACGACGGGTCTCCAGCGAATCAGCGGTACTATTACCACTTTGGCGTCAACATACAAGCTCTGATCGCTTACTTGATTGGCATTGCGTTACCGTTCCCGGGCTTCGTCGGTACGCTCGGCCCAAATGTCAGTCTTGCGGCGCAAAATCTTGGCCATCTCGGGTGGATGTTGTCGTTCGCCACGTCCTTCATCGCATACTATGTCCTCTGCTTAGTCTGGCCTACGAGAAACCAGAGACTCATCAAACAGATGAACCTTGGTTGGGAAGAGGCGAGCTACCAACCGGTGGTTGCCGCGGACGGCACAGCTATTCCTGAAGGACAGGAAGGCTATCCGGATCCTTATCTGAAAGCTGCTGGTCATGAGGTCACGAAGGAACTCTGAGGCGCCGCGACGCGCCATCTGGGATGCGGTACGGTCTGATTTGGAGAAGTAACATGTCGAAAGCCATGTAGCCGTGAATTGCTCATTCCGGGGTCGTGATACAAGCCGCACTAGCTCTTCGCACCTCCATTCTTGTGTAGTTTGCGCGAGCGCTTCGCTGTCGTTGTTAAACGAACGCTTCCCGGCATCTTCTGGGATCCTTGCCATCTCTTTTCCCGTCTCATCAGTTGCCAGCGAGCAGATCCATCTGCACCCGGCAACGACGTCCAGGTTCTACAAGCAACGACAGCGCGCAGCTGTACGAAGCATAAGCAGGAGCTTCCGACGCAGTAATGATAATTGATCCATTGAGTCGGTCCACTTGAGAGAGACGGCGAGGTCGTCGGCAGCGCGCGGATGCCTCAGGCTCATAAATAGTTCCTTCCGCCGTGGGGGATTCGAGCTTACT
>JAKBXD010000098.1 GCA_021840785.1 Pseudomonadota bacterium | reverse complement strand
CACCGGTACCGATGCCCGGCGCTGGAATGCCTTCCTCAATGAGTTGCAAATGCTCCTCGCCGCGCATCCCGTCAATCAGGATGTCGATGCCGACGGTCAGGAACCCTGGTGTCTGTTCTGGGCCTGGGGGGAGGGGCGATTACCTGCTGCGCGGCCCATTCCGCGGTGGCAGACCGTGGCGGCGGAGGCGGACTACCTGCAGGCCGCGGCCCGCTGGCTCGGTCTGCCCCTGTCCTATCCCAAAGCGTTGCAGGCCGCCGTAAAACTCCCCGATGATCTGCTCTGGGTCTGGTCCGGAGCCTGGCTCTATCCCGATGCGGCAAAGTCTTTCGCGGCGCTGGTCCCGGCCCTGCAATCCTTGTGGCGGAGCGGCGGGCGCCTGGAGTGTTTGACGGGGGTGCTTGCCAGCGGTGGTATAGAGCGCCTTACGCTTCGCCGTACGGATCGCTGGCGCTTCTGGCGCGGACCGGCCCGGCCGGGCCATGCGCTGCCGGGGGGCTGGTAGGTGTCTGAAGCCGCGCGCATTGTCGACCGTCCTGTGGCAGCGGCGATATTGCGCGCGACTTTGGAGCTTGGATATACCCCGCTCCAGGCCCGGATCATTGCCGGTAGATTGAGCGAGGCCGATCTGGCGAAACTGCCGGAGTTGCTGAATCTGCAGTTGAGTGGCCTCACCCCGCCGGATTTGCTGCCTGATATCGACATCGCTTCTGAATGCATCGTCTCCGCCATAAAACAAGGGTTGCCCATCCTCCTGATTTCCGACTTCGATGCGGCAATATGAACCTTCAATACTGACTTGGCCTGCCCGTCCAGACGGGTAATCTTCGTCCAAGTAGTTTGAAGGGAGCGGATGCGGAGATGTGTTCACTTCGCAATAATAATATCATTGATATTAGTGTGTTATTGGAGTATACAGTTTGTACTGACCAATTAAATTGGGGCTTGGATGATGAACAGTGGCGTGGCGGTTCACATCACTCGGGACTTCGGAGGCCTGAAGGTGGGGCAGCCGAGTTTGTTCTGGGAGCCAGAACAACAACTGTTCGAGGAAGCGACCGCGTTCCTTAACGACGAGTGCTGCCAATCCGGGTCCCGGTCGTCGCCGCGAACCTGGAAAAATGTTGCTAGCGCATTGACGTTCTGGTTTAACTGGTGTTTGGAGGCCAACATTGATTGGCGGACTGCATCTCAGGACGATTTGATTGATTTCCGGGATGGCTTATCCACGGCTATCAGTCCCGTGACGGGCGATGCCTACAGCAGCGGGACGATCGTTGCTTACATGCAGCCGGTCATTGCTTTCTACGATTACGCCCGGCGGCACAAAGCGTACTTCGGGGATATTTGCAGCGCTGATGGGTTGAAATCAAAATCAGCCTCGGAAGAATCGCTCGATACTCTATCGGACGCCTCGCGGTTGGTGCCCTCTCGACGCGCTAAGAAAAATGCAATCCGACCGTTCCAGACCGGAGAACTAAGGAAGTTCCTGGCGGTGCTTGGTCCCTCTGCAACGGAGCGGGAAGTAGGGGACCTGCGCCCAACCAGAGACAGACTTATGGCGGATTGGGGTTGGGCGGTTGGCCTCCGCCTTTCGGAGATCATGACCCTCAATCCGTATCAGTTTCTTGCGATGCATCCTGATGGGGAATCCCCCTTCTCCCAGCAAGCCGTTGAAGTGATTGGCAAAGGTAATGTGGCGCGAAATGTCGCCGTGCCGAACTGGTTGATAGCAGATACGCTCCAATACATGCAAGGGGAGCGGGCACGAGCGCTGGAACTGGGGCGCAAGAAAGGAAGGCAGGCGCCCAAAGTCCTATTTCTGGCAGGTACACGTTCACCAGATCCAGGATCACCTTTCACCCCGCGGCGGTTCGAGACGATCGTCGGAGATGCCTGCATTTCCGCAGGCCTGATGCGGTTGAAGCAACGCATTGATCCAGACACAGGCATAACGACGCAGGTTTCGGTTGCCAATCACTGCGTGCACGATCTCCGGCACACCTATGCCGTTTACACCTATTGGATTGAGGTGGGGAATGGGAATTCGGAACCATGGAAGGTGATCCAGGCGCAACTTGGTCATGAGCGGATGGAAACGACTATTCGGACTTACCTGAAGTTTGTCCAGTTGTTTGGCCCTCGTGGCCAACAGGACATTAGATCTCTTGTAGGCTTGGAATAGGGCAATGGCCAAGAATAAGAAGCGATCCCCTGCAAGCACTGTTGCCAAAGCCTCGATGCTAGCAAAGTCAGCCACCATCGCACACGACGACCGACCAGGATCTAATGCCACTCTTCCGCGACGCACAGAAATCAAGCGTAAGCCAACTTCGGCTGCTTCTGTCGTTGCTCAGATCCGTAGGAAGTCGGAAGAGACCGCGAATGTTGTAGATCTGGGGGCGGCTCGTCTAAAGCAAACCAAACTCCATTTCAGTAATGACTTTCACGATATCCGCGTCGAGTTTCCGGGTCCTGATCGTGAGCCCTACGTTTTAGACCTTTCGTTTCTGGGACTGGCACCCCACCTAGCCAAGCCGCTAGCTGAGGGCTTCCGGATTTATGGAGTCGGTAAGCGCCAGAAGACGATCATAGGGCGTAGATCCGAGCTTCAGGTTGGATTTTTAGTCTTCTTGCAGGAAAATGATTTGTTACACATCACTCTCGAAGAAATGGATCGTCCCTTATGGAATCAGTTCAAGCAGTGGCTTGACACGAAGATTGATCAGAGACATGGAAAGGCGATTCATCCGAAAACCAGGGCGACGACCTTCGGGGCATTGGTTGTCGTGATGGAAGCATTGAAGTCGGTTCCAGAATTCAGTCGATTGGCACGAGTTGCATTTGATGCAAGACCGAACGTCACTTGGGATAATGTTGAAACGCGAACCACACCACGAGAAATGTTGTCGCTTGAAGCATTGCAGGCAATCGATAACGCGGTGGCCAAGGATGTTGATGCGCTTCGCGCAAGAACAGAGAAGTCAGAGCAGTTGTTGCGGGAGGGGCGCGAAAGACTCGCTGCAGAAGATTTCGATCTTTCCGATCTGGCCACGTGCGCCGCTTACATCGCTCAGAATTACCCCGAAGGCCTCCCGTCTTTGGGCGTATTGAAAAAACGTCATCCAGATTTGTATCGCTACGTTAACTGTAGCAGGAAAGCGCATAGGATCGTGCAGCTTAAGGAAATCCTCTATCCAAATGCCCGCGACCTCGTGCCACTGGTTCTTTTCCTGGCTATCGAGTCCACTATGAATCCGACGACATTGTTTGAGTTGGAGTGGTCAGATATCGATCCTGGAGAGCTGCTCGGTCAGTCAGTGATCCGATTGGGTGGGACCAAGTGGCGAGCAAGCGAAGATCCCTTAGTCCCGATTCCGGCGGCTCGCATTGAGCCGGTCTTAGATCTTCTTAAGCGCTTAACGAAGCTGGTGCGCACGACTGTCAGCAATTCCCTGAAGGACCGGTTGTTCCTTTTCAACCGGCTTCATGGGGCCAATCCCGCGGGCCGGGGATTTGGTGGGGATGACAGGGGAATATCCCACTCCGATTCCAGCTGGCTACGCGGTCTGGTGGAGTTCTGCGAGGATTATGGACTCCCGCCGTTTAAACTCAGCCAGATCAGGGCAACAATCGGCAACGAGATTGCCTTCCGTGAGGGCATCGTGGTGTCAAGTCAGGCTCTTGGACACAAGGATGTTCGGACCACGGATATGCATTATGTTAGTGATGGAACACGGTGGCGGGAAGCCGAGTGGCTTGGGCACGCCATGCTCTTCATGGAACGATGGTTCAGATCGGACGGGAAGATCGATTCGCGTCGACGTCGGCTCACGCCGCGCATGGATCGTGGCGCTGCCACACCGGGGTTCCATTGTTTCGATCCCTACGATTCGCCATGGCCGATGCAGCGCAAGAATCGGTTGTGCGCCGCTTACGGTCAATGCCCCTCCTGTCCTTTGGCGGCAGCCGACATCCATGATCCCGGAGCTGTCGCGTTGTACCTGTCTTTGCGTACGGCGATTTTTGATGCACAAGGCCGGATCGCCGGTGAGGCTTGGCTAGGGCGTTACGCCCGTGTGCTCATTGATCTCGATGCGCTACTGAAGCATGTACCAGCCGACGTCATGGACTCGGCCAAGCGCTTCCATGTGATTCTGCCGGCGGTGGAGTGACGAATATGTTGACCGCAGAAATCATTCGTACAAGTTCGAGTGTTCCGTTCCACCTCCGCCCGGAAGTCGAACTGGATGGGGTCTGGGTGTCCTCGATGAGTCGCTGGAGGGACCCGATCTGGTGGCTGGATAATCCGAGCATCGGCCAGCGCCCCTTGGCAGCTAAAGTGACTTGGGATATGGAGTTGCCAGATGGGCGAAACCTCATCGACTCGGAGCATTCTCAATTGCTTGGATGGCTACGGAGATTTGTCTGGAGTCTGTTTGTTGATCCCCGAGACAAGGCAAAGGCATATAAAACTGGGAATGGCTGCCTGTTGACGCAGGGTCTTCGGGTAGTCGTGCCGTGGATGGTCGAACGTGGGCAGATTTGGCCAAAAGATGTGGACAAGGAGTTCGTTGCCGCGTTCATCGATGATCTGCCGTCGATTATCGCCGTAGAAGTAGATGACGAAGAGGTTATCGGGGAAGGGGCAGCCTATAGGCCTCTGAAAATCATTGACCTGCTCTGGCGGCAGCGCCAAGCGCTGGAAGAAGCGGGCATTTCACCGATGCCGGAACGGCCTTGGATGGACGAGAAAGGTGCCAACTCGATTGTCAGGCGGATCATCACCGAGGCGCGGGGTTGGATCCGGCCTTTGCCAGACGAAGTGGCCATTCCACTGGTGAACAAGGCGGCATGGTTTCTTGGAGCCCCTGCTGAAGTTGTCTTGGAGGCGCGTGAAAAAATCGAGGAGGCCTACCACCGAATCGGAGCCCACCCTAAAGGACCTGGGCAGTCTCAGGGTACTCGCCTAATGCGCATTAACGCTGCTCTACATGACTATGAATTATCTGTCCTTGATGGTGAGTCTGGGGCGTGGTATGCCCCTTTGAGCAAATGCAAGATTAAAAAAAATAGAGAGTCGAGTGCGATATTACGGGTCCGACAGTTGGTTGTTGCTATTACGGGGGCTGCGTGTATCACAATCCAATCCTCAACTGGCATGCGTGCAAGCGAGATATGTGCTTTGCGCGCAGGCGTTGATCCGGAAACCGGTCTACCGCATGGGGTCCGTATCGTCGAGACATCGTCGGGGCTCAATGAAGCATTCGTGCTTCGATCCGAGCTGAGCAAGGAGGAAGAGGTTCCACGTGATGTAGACTGGTTGCTCGGAATGCGGCCGAAAGGCGGCGACGAAATCCCCCTTCCGGTCCGTGCCATGCTCGTGCTTGACAGACTGTACGCGCATGAACGCAAACTTGCCGAAATAGATCGACTGTTGATCACCATCAATGCCGGGAAGTCCTTTGCCTGGAAGAAAACGGGAGTCACCCTCTTCAACACCGCCCGGCTGAACGCTTTTGTCAAGAAGTTCATTGAGCGATGGGTAGATCTGTCCGGCTTGCCGGACGAATCTGCACATCGAATTTCCGAGAATGACCTCATACCTTGGCGCGAGTCGAAGGGTCGCATCATCCGGCCACACCAGTTTCGCAAGACCTATGCGCAGTTCGCGTTGTCCATTGATCCGCGTCTGCTGCCGGCCGTTCAGCGCCAATACCACCACGTGGCCATGGCTATCACGGAAGGTGGCTACTGGGGGAGCAATCGAATTCAGATCGAACCAATCAATGCCATGGCATCCCAACTTACGGCCATGCAAATGTATGAAATGGCGACCGGCCGGACAAAGGTCGCCGGAAAGATGGGCGCCCAACTTGAGGAAGGGATCGATGAGGTGCGCAAGTTGGTCGAGGGGGCGGGTTTGGAGGTAGGCTGGCGGCGCGTGATGCGCTTCGTTCGGGATAGCAGCTTGCACATGTGGTTTGCCCCGCCTGGTAATTGCTTCCCGATGAACCCGGAGAACATGGGTTGCCATAAGGCAGCGGGGACGCGCCCAATTGGGCTACCCATCCCTAACTACACTACGCGAGAACCGTCACTCTGTGCGGGTTGCGACTGCTTCATTCTGGACTTGCGCCACGTCGGGTTCTGGCAGGAACGGTATGTCACTAATGCCGTGGCACATCAGCAAGCCGAGGCGCGAGGGCAGGGCAGCATGTTCCGCGTGGCGGCTATGCGGGCTTCAGTGGCAAAAAAGCTCCTGGAGCGCCTGGGGATCAATACCGCTCCGTTGGATCTGCGCGTGGAACAGGAACTCGCTAATGTCAGGCACTAGAAAACGGCCTCCCAAGGCAGTCATCGAAAAGGATTTTGACGACGCGATCGACCGTCTGGAAAAGAAAAAACCAAAGGACCCTCTGCTGAAGAGACTTGCTGCAGAGGGGCGCCTGCAAATCAACTTTTCGACGGTTGCCAAAGAGGCTAAACACTCGCGGACTTTGATCGCACACGCAAAGTGTCAATATCAGTCACAAAGGGTCAGAGTGTTGCAGTTGATGCGCCCTGGTGAGGTTGCTGCGCCAAGGACCGCGAGTGAGGTGATCTCTCGTCTTCGGGAAGACGTGGCGGACCTGAAGAGCAAGCTGCATGCTGCTCTGAGTGGTCAGGCAGCTCATTTTCTGGCCCGTCAACGAGCAGAACGTGAGGCGGAGCGATGGCGAAAGGAAGCTCAGCGGCGAGAGAATCTGTTAAAGGAGCGCGATAAGTTGCACATGGTCAACCAGGATAGCGAGTGATGCCAGAACCCATACGGATCATCGACAGGCCATTGTCGCAAGATGTTTTTTGTGCCGCAGCAGCGGCTGGTTATACGCGTCTACAGTCGCGAATCATCGCGGGTCGACTGGGTGACGAGGATGCGGGAAAGGTGGGATTGCTTGTTCGCCCGCCGTTGAGTGCGCTCGATTCACCAGACTGTTTACCCGAC
>JAKBXD010000002.1 GCA_021840785.1 Pseudomonadota bacterium | reverse complement strand
GGCAGCGCCGCCGCGGCCTGCGCGATGTCTTGCATGGCGTCTTGATTATCCGGCGTGAAAGCCTGATGCGTACGAAAAGTGCGCATATCCATCCGCCGCAGGTAATCCCCGGTCCATCGATAAAAATGCTGCAGGGCGGCATGGGGATGATCCGTGCGCTCCGCCCAGACGGAGGGATAGATGTAACCGATACCGGAAACACCCCCTATGAACTCATCTTCCGGTCCAGCATGCCGGTAGTACCATTCCGCCAGCGTAGGCGCCACATCGATGAGGGTCGGTCCCATCGTCCACCCGACGGCGAATTTGCCATGGTACGGGCTTTTGAACCAACGCCAGAAAAAATTCTGCCAGGTATTCAAGTTGTCGCCATCGGAAACGGTCAGCGAGAGATACACCTTGGATCGATCCAGTGGCGGAGGTGGGGCGGACTTCTGCCGTAGCGTCGCCAACCGCACGCCGCTGAATACGGAAAGATTATGCACATGATTGCTGACCACGGTGACCTTGCCGAATTCCGACGCCAGTTTGACCCCCTCACCTTCCCCGAGGCCAACACCGTCGCCGTTCCACCAGAAGCCCCGCACCACCCCATCCAGCGGCGTGGCGGCAAAGAGCTTTTCTATCTGTTGTTTTTCCTCGGCCATGTCTGCTCCCGGCTTCCGCTGTTCCCTGGGACCTGTTACCCAAAACGTCATCCCCCGCGCGGCAATGATCTGATCCTCCGCGCCATCGGCCAAAAGCTCTGGGTCCAAACATAAAAACAGAAAGGGATTCATCCGCGGCGCCAATCGTGTCCGCAGGTAGCGCAGGGCTTCCGCGTCATTCTTGAAACGCCCGCGCAAATCTACCTTGATCGGCACATTCAGTTGCCGCGCCAGGGCGGGCGTGGCCACCACCAGGCGGTCCACCGCCGCAATATCCACCGCGATGTCCGGAGAGATATACACCTTCGGGTCCGGGATCACCGCGCCCCGTATGTCACCGCGAAAAATCCGTACCAGCGACAATGGCTGTTTCACCCGAATCGGCGTGCCGGTTTGTCCCTGTTTTTGCATCTGGCGTAGCCAGAACTGGTCATCCGGTTTCCAGATCAGGTAAATACGCGGCTGGGTGCGGTTGACAATCCCTTGTAGCGTCACCAGCAGCCGTTTTTGATCTGGCGGGAGTGCGCTGATATTCGCCACATACAGGTGCCGGGCCGGCGGTGGCATCTTCGGCTGGAGGGTCGGGTATGTTCTTTTGATCTGGGGCAAAAGAACATGTGCTGGCAAAACGGACGTCCTCGTTGAGGCCGACGCAGCGGACATGCTGGGCGAGAGCGCCGACGCGCATCCGCCAAGGGCTACGAGGGCCCACGCGACGACGATCAGCCGCAAGCCGCAATGGAGGCAATCATTAAATCGCCTCCCTGAAAGGAATGAATATGCTGTTTTTTGCATCGTCAAAGGGATATGAATAAGTCCCAACCCCCGGCGTTGCATCCCCCCACTTGGTTATCATTAGCTCCCTATTTTTTTGCCAGAAGTAAGATACCTTCTCATAAATCTCCACATTCTGTCTTTTTGTCGAGCTTCTTTCGTGTCTGCATAATATGCGTTCATCGGTATGCGTTGAAATGTTACACAAGGATGCACGCACTATGTAATCCATATCCTCATAATAGGCCGGGGTAAATTCTTCATCAAAGGCGCCGACCAATTTTCTGGCTTGCGGCCCAAAACTGAAACAGGCGAAATCCTGCGGCCTGACAACCGTTGTGCCATCCTCCTGCGGTTCTTCGCCAGTCAAAAAAATCAGCCCATGATCTCTATGCGTCAGTATAAATTCAATCCAGTCGTCAAATCCGGTCTGCAGAAACTCAACATCATCATTGATGACCACTGTGATATCATTCCCGGATTTCGTGGATTCAATGATTCCGTCATTCCAGCTTTTTGCCAGCCCCCTATTTTCACAGTGGAAATGCAGATGAGACCGCCTCTCCGCAAAGAGATGAGTTATGTCATCCACCAATGATTCCGAACCATGATGATGCACGTACCATTCACACATATGTTTGGAATGTATGGAGTCAACCAGTCGTGTCGGAACCATTCCATAGGTAACCACAACAATTCCGACTCTCGGAAAATCCGCAACTTTATATATTTCCATCAATCCCAGCTGAATCTTGTGGTGCCGACCCACGCGAACGCGCACTTCCATATCCTGGCACTCCGCCTCGACGGCGAAGCTCAGCGCGACCAGCAGGCCTTCCTGCCCATCCATCGTCGCTTGCAGCCCTTGCTCAGCGAGGATGCGCTGACCGGTTTCCATACACACATCCACAAAGGCATCGCTCACACTGGCGGCGCTGCCGTACAGATCCACTCGGTAATGCCCCGGCTCCAGCGCCATATATGGCCCGTACAGTAAATGCCCCGCCTGTCCGGTACTCACCAGGGCATGTCCCTTGCGCTGTCCGATTTCAGTGCATAATGCGGCATCGGACCCCAAAAAACGGGCGACAAACTGGGGCTTCATGCCACCTCCTCCAAGACGATGCCATCGATACGCAGTGAAATCCCACTCCCCACATACACCCTTACCTCCACATCCGACGCATAGGCAGTCAATTCAAAAGCCGCTCGGCCCAATTCACAGGAGGACGCGGCTTTAGTGGCATAGAGGGGCTGCGCGATAGCGATATCCAGGCCTTTATTCCACGCCACATCCATCCGGCAATCGTCCAAACCACCGACCGCCGGGGATGCGCCACGGACCGTGGCCAGATACCGCCCTTTGGGCAATTCCACATACGGGCCTGAAAGCAACCATCCCTGCGTTCCCGTGGCATGCACGCTGCGACCAACGGGGTACCCCGCGAATGTGGTCATTTTGGGGTGTGTGGCCCAGTAGCGATAAGTTCGGGCAGGAAAAGACGTCGCTTGAATGGCTGTGGTGGTTGCGACCGCTCTCGGAGGCTTCAACGCCGGTTCAGATGTGGCTTTGCGGATCTCCAATTTATCCAGAGAGACGTCGCTCCTTTCTCCCACCCATACCCTGACCTCCAGATCATGCCGATCTTCATCCAGGATAAACGGCAAGGTAACAGTAAAACGGCCATCATTTTGCGCTAGGCTCGCCAAGTCAGCACGAGCAAGCATCTTGGCGCCCTGTTGGTAGCTCACGTCCATATGCGCGCCATCGTCACAGCCCCCAAGCCCCACATGGCCCGTCCAGGTGGCTATGTAACTCCCGACCCTGAGCGATAATCTCGCGGGACCATAGGTCAGGTAACCTGGAACACCGGTGCTCCGGATCGTCGTGCCGATACGCTCGCCGACGACTGTCATCACGCGGTGATCCGACCCCCAGTGCCGCGCCACAAGGTCGTCATCCTTGACGGGTGTCCAGAGGTCTTGCCACTGATCGTTCAAGATCACGTCCAGCATCTCTTGGGTGGCTGCCGCCCAGGTCAACCAGGGCATCGCGTCCGATTTCACGGCGGTGCCGGCATGCTCTTGCTCCAGCCATCGCACAATCGCCCTGGACAAATCTTCCGGCGCGAGTCCGCTGAAATAACTGGCGTGTTCTCCCGCCACCTCGCGGAATACCGGGATATCACGCGCGAGGATGGGCAATTTATGTCGTGCCGCTTCGATCAGCGGTAGCCCAAAACCTTCATCCAGTGATGCCGCGATCAGGCAGCGGCTGGCCGCGTAGACCTGCTCCAACAGGTCGTCGTCGATGCCTTGCAACCAGAACAGATGCCGTTCACGCTGTGGATGCGTCAGCAGACGCTCGGCGAGTTCATCCACTTTCCAACCCTGCTTGCCCACGATGACCAGATTACACTCGATGCCCTGAGCCCATAACCTGTCGAAGGCGGCGAGGGTCTGAGCATGGCCCTTGCGCGGTTCCACGGTGCCCACCATCAAAAAGGCCGGAAAGCGCCGGATGGCCGCCAACTGCGCCGACTGCTCGGAAGTGGCATGAAAGGACTCGCTGGTTGTGGGATCGACCACATCGCTCCCCAATGGCGTCCAACCCAATGGAATCGAATGACCTGTTTGCGGGCCGAATAAACGGAGCCACTCTTTGAGGCTTGCCATCACGGTGGCTGAAATGCAGATGAGGCCAGAACTGATCTTCGCCAATGTCAGCAGCCAACGCATATGGGCTTCGTGTACGGAGATGTGCGTCGTTTCGGGAAGCGTCAATGGCAAAACATCGTAAACCATAAAGATCATTTTGATCCCCTGCAACCGCCACATGGATAATGCAGGTTCATGAATGCGCACGATATCCGGTACCCAGTCCGGCGAAAAAAATACGTCGCCCATGGTTGCGCAGACGGGATCGTCGCTGAGTGAAAAATCTCCCAACTCCAGGAGTCGCGCCGTGAATTTGCGGGCGTAACGATAACCGTGTTCCGGTGTGGCATAGATGGGTTCCACCCGATATCCATCCGGCGGATTCCGTAGCAATTCCTGCAGCACGCTGCGCACGACACGCTCGATACCGGATTTACCGTCGTGCCGGGCCAACCCAGAAATATCCAGCAGGAGCTGCTGTATGGTTGGGCGACGTGGGGGGTAAATCTGCGCCACGTGCTCCGCCAAGGCTACCAAGTCACCGGGATGCGGTGGGGGGGGCAGTGATTGCAACTGTTTGACCAGCCCCTGGGCGCCCTCCTCGGACGCATCATAAAAACGCTCGATCGCCTGGGCATATTGCGCAGCGCACTTTCTGGGCAGGTGATTCTTCCGAATATGTGCCGCGGCACGTCGACCCAGTTCGCTGCGTAACGCCGGTTGGTCATAGAGTTGTTCCAACGCTTCACTCAAGGCGTCGACATTCAACGCTTCGGGTAGGCGATACACCACATTCGACGGTAAATCGGCCATGCTCCCATTGGCATTGACGATGGTGGGCAGACCGTAATTCATGCAATCCAGCACTGTGCCCGATGTTTCTCCCCGCGATTGGGTACGGAGTTGTACCGCCAAATCGGCAGCCGCCAAGTATCGTTTATAGGTCGCACCATCCGCCCAACCCGTGATGGTGATGTGTCCCTGAATGGATTTCAGCAAGCGTCGCAATCGGTCGCCATAGCTACCGCCATCCGGCAGTTTGCCCACGAATACCAATCGGCAACGCGGATTTTTCGCCAATGCGGACGATGCCCAAGCCTCAATCAGTGTGTGGTTGAGCTTGGTCTCTCCCAGCAAGCCAAAGGCGCAAACCAGAAAAATATCATCGGTAAATCCGAGTTCTGTCCGTGCCTGCGCACGAGGTATATCGACCACTGGAACACGCAAATGCGGAATGACTGACCAATCCGCGGCCAATTCCGCGCCATACCACTGCTTTGCCATTCGGAGAGAACAATCAGAGTGGACAACGATTCCTCGTGCCTGCTGCAATACCCGCAGATTGCAGGGATATTTAGCGATCAATTCGGCGATATCCCGCTGATTCTCGGCCCGATAGCGCTCCACCATGGCTGGCCAGCCATGGGCATGCAGCAGAGCCCGATCCCATACACTGGGCTGCTGGTTCGCCAAAACCCAGCCAAGAACACCGCTCAGGTAAAAATCGTGCAGCACGACCACACCCGGATAGCGTTCAAGCAAATTGAACATATGGGCATGATATTCGGAATTGCCGAATTGATACAGGATACGATCATAGTGATACGCGTGCTGCTCAAACCATGCCACAGAACGCAGCGTGGCGTTCCCCAGCACCCATGAGTCCGTGACGGGCTCCTCCTGATCGACGATCACCTCGATGGCGTAGTACCTGGATAACTCTGGCAACAATTCGGCGCTATAGTCGGCAATGCCGCTCCTGGCCTCTCGCAGGGAGGAAAAATAGGCCAGACGTGGCCGTTGACGGCGAGGCGGTTGTCCATGCACGGATTCGCCCATGTTTTGGGTCTGCCACTGGGCATGTGCCGCTTCCACCGCCTGCAGCGCAAGTCGGGCACTGCGGTCCCAGGAAAATTTCTTGGCCTGTTGCAAGCCGTGCTGGATAAGTTGCTGACGAAATCGTTCATTCGTGAGCACCCGCTCCATACTGTGCGCGATGGACTGCGGTTCATTGGGGTCGAATAGCGACTCATCCCAACCCATGACTTCCGGCAGGCTGGTCGTATCGCTTGCGATGGTGGGTGCGCCACAAGCCATGGCTTCCAAGGCCGGTAGGCCGAATCCTTCATGCAGTGATGGAAACACAAAAAGGTCACAGGCTGCGTACAGCCGAACCAGGTCGTTGTCTGGAACATATCCCGTAAAGAGCACATCGTTATCGTCGAGACCTGATTGTGCAGCCAGAGCAAGGAGCGAATACTTATAATCGGGGTGTGTGAATTTACCGATGAACACCAATTGGATGTCGTTACGTACAGCCTTTGGCAATAGAGCGAACGCACGGATAAGATGCTCCGGATTTTTCCTTTCCTCAATGGCGGAGGAGGTCAGCACAAAACGCTTGACGATGGCGTACTGTGCTTTGAGCGCGGCGATCTCCTCGGTTTCAAGAACCACTTCATGAAACAGGTCTGACACCGCCGCGGAGATATTCGTTATCTTTTCCGCGGGACAACCCAAGAAGCTGACCGCCTCGGATTTGCTCGACTCCGAAATGGAAAGCCCGAAATCCGTGCGCCGGAAATCGTCCACCTTGCGCAAATACCAGGCCAGTGTAGCCTCTGGCCAATCCAGATCATCCTGATGATGCTGCACCAGGGGAATCAGATCATATAGCACCGGAGCAATGAGATAATTCTGCTTTACCTTATGCACCGACGAAATGGTTTGGTCACCCCACCCTTCCATGAGCGAACAAACAATGACCGCATCCGGATTTAGCGCGGCGAGAAAATGCTCATACAATAGTTCACTGGCATCCCGTCGCCAGATATTTAGCGGATCGGCGGTATGTGTCGGACCCAGTGGATTAAAAATTTTAAACGCCGAATCTGATAACAATTCACCAAAAGCTGCACGTATCTCATCAATCGTATCCGCAAATGCGGCGCTCAGCATGATGAGAATCTCGTGTGGACCTTTGTTCTTGGCAATCGCCAGCGCGATGGATAAAGAGTAGCGCCCGATACCACGATTTCTGCTGTCGTTCTGGGCACCCTGGAGGTCAATGACAATACGCATACCGGAGTGTTTCCTAATTATTTATGGCTAGGCGGATATATGTTGCAGCATTTGCGCATAGATGCTCCGTGCTGCCCAGGAAACCTCGGTCAGTGGTACTGCTGGAGGATATGCTTCAGACACGGTTTGCTGTATGGAGACGATCTCTTGCTCTGCTGCGCCTGATTCCCGTAGCAACGGTGCCGCCTGTTGCAGTACGGCGGATAAAGCATCGACACGCCGTTCAATGGCGGCGAGTTTATTTTCTGTCTCTGGCCCCGTCGTCACCGAAGCATGCTTAGGTTTCTGCGCCTCTGAGTAATGGCTAAACCAGAGCGCCCAGTCAAAATCCCCACGCGGAGATCTTGCCGCATAACGTGACAGGAAAATCCAACGCCAGCGGCCTAATGGCCAGCCGCGCACACGGCGATAACGTCTCTGCAAAATGTCCAGCTCACGGTCGGGCGCGTGTGCGGCATGCGCCTGCCCTTCCGCGGAACTTCGCATCTCCGCCAGCACCAACGCACGGCTGGCACCGGAGCGCAACCGCTCAACATAATGCGCAAGACCAATAACATCCGGTTCGCGGCCAATGACGCTTTCAAAGGCTGCGGGTAGAAACGCTTCATCCGGTAGATTGAGCAAGAGATACAGATTCATGCGATTTCCTATGAGAGTGCTCTCCACTTCCAGATGCATAAGCCTCGGGGGATTACACCATTGAGCCTAAGCATTATCCATGCCAATTTTATTTTCTTATGGTTTACAGCATGTAAGATTAGAGCGTTCCGCAAGAATTCTTTGCGCAGAGATCTATACCGTAGGTGATTTACTACAGAATCATATGTCATACCCCGCCAATTTATTTATTTTAAATAGAAACATTTGGTTAATCGTGTAGCTAATTTGCTACGCTCTGTTCAATGCCCAGTTGGTGACAAAACGATTCGTTACCCCGATCAAGGTGTTAGGATGACAGGGACAGAGGGACTTTGGCGGGGCAACGTGCCGCCCCAATGGCCGACATGGATTAGGATTTGGGGAAGGATAATTTTGGGGGCACGGCTCCTTGCCGGGCACCGGAAGATTGCTCCTTAACGTGATCACGCCCATAATAGTTTGACCAACTATATGACCAGATAGGGTGACGCCATATGGAATCTGTCGTATCTATCGCACTGGCCGAAGCCAAGGCGCACCTGAGCCAGGTGCTCGATCGGGTGGAGGCGGGCGAGGAGTTGGTGATCACCCGGCGCGGCAAACCGGTGGCCCGTGTCGTTCCTGTGCGGCAGCCGGTGGTGCCCCTGCCGTCCCTGGCCGCATTCCGGGCACAGTTCCCCAAAATGCGGCGTTCCAGCACCGAAATGATCCGTGCAATCCGTGATGAAGGCTATTGATGGTCTATCTGGACACCAGCTTCATTGCGCCGTTGTTTATTGCGGAAGAAAGCAGCGACGCAGTCGAAAGCCATCTGCGGCATCTTGATGGCGCTCTGGCCACGTCAGACTGGACGCGCGTAGAGTTTGCCAGTCTGTTGGCGCGCAGAGTGCGGATGAAGGAGTTGGACATCGCGCAGGCCGATGCAATCCGCGAGGCCTTTGAGGTCACCCTGTTGAGTTCTTTTCAAATGCTGGCGCTCAGTTCCGCGGATTGCGCAGTAGCGGTGCAATTGCTCCATGACCCGGCTACGGGATTACGGGCAGGAGACGCGCTTCATTTGGGCATCATCCACAATCACCGTCGTCCCCGGCTGTTGTCATTGGATCAGGGCATGGTAAAGGCCGCGCAGCTATTGGATTTTCCTGCCAGCACCGGCATTGGGACAAAAGGATAAGGCGTGTGGCTTCCGCGCGTGCGCTGATTTGCGGGTCGTCGCTTTCCGGTTGCGCTTTGCATTTTTAAGCGTACAGTCAGAGCCGTTAATGTACATCTGGAGGGGCATTATGAATGCGACACAGCTTAGGGCGAATCTTTTTGTGGTGCTGCGTCGGGTACTCAGTACCGGCAAGCCAGAAGAAATTGAGTGGAAGGGACGGCATGTGCAGATCGTCCCACGCGACCCCTTGCCCGTTTTAGGAAAGCTCGCGCGCCTCCGGCCCCATCCCGAAGCCTTGCAGGACGATATGGAAAGCATCGTTCATCTGGACTGGTCGTCGGAGTGGCAGGGCGGTGATGACAGTCGCCTATCTTGATACCCATGCTCTGGTTTGGCTCTACGTCGGCGTGGTGGAGCGTTTCGCGGCGGCGAGTCAGCGCGTTATCGAGACTCATGACCTGCTGGTGTCTCCTATGGCCTTGCTGGAGGTTCAGTATTTGTGCGAGAAGGGTGTCGTGACGGTGGCGCCGGACACGTTATTTGCCGAGTTGGCGCAGACCATAGGGCTTGCGGTATGCACCATCCCCTTTGCGATGATCAGCAGGTCGGCCTTGGCGCTGAGTTGGACACGCGACCCTTTTGACCGGCTCATCGTCGCTCAGGCGATGGTGTATGGACGGCCGTTAGTGAGCAAAGACCGGCTGATTGCGCAGTATTACCCTCACACCGTTTGGTAGCGATCATCCCTATGCAAAATTCAACAAACAATTTGCGCGTCCTCATGGAAATGCGCCCCGCCCTGGACGGCTTTTACGGTATCCCCCAGGAGACCCGTCTACTCTATGGGGTGCTGTCCACCTTGCCGGGGCTGGAGTTGTCCGGCTTGCTGCAAATGTCCAAGCGCGGCGTGCGCGGCGGGGTCTACAGGAACGCGGCGCTGTCGGAGGCGGAGCGGGTGCATCGCTTTGCGCGGGTGGTGGTGTCCCTCAAGGGTCGCAGTGCGCTGGACTGGAAAGGCGATGTCGTAGAGTGGCTGGACAATCTCTGGCAGACCTGGCGCTTGCGTTATGCGGCGTGGACCGGGCTGGGGCGTATTCCTTTGGGCCACTTCGAGACTCGCTATTTCCGCGATTTTGTTTGGCAGGAACTCTACGGCCGAAGCCTGCCCGCCGCCGACCGGGAGCAGGTGCTGCGCAGTGATTATCGGGTCTGTGCCTATCCGTGGCGGCGCATGCATCTGGTGGGCATCGAACGGGCGCAGGTTTTGTCGCATTCCCGTTATCCGCTGCTGGATACTAGGGGGCTGGATGTGTTTGTCGCCCAGACCCCCTTCCCGGGGCGGGTGAGTCCGGGTACGGCGCTGGTGGTGCATTATCACGACGCCATTCCGGTGTTGATGCCCCACACCATCTCCGACCGTGCCTTTCATCAGGCCAGCCATTTTCAGGCGATGGCCGCCAATGTGCGTTCCGGGGCGCATTTTGTCTGCGTATCGGAGGCCACCCGCCGCGATCTGCTGAGTCTCTTCCCCGAGGCGGAGCCCCTGGCCCACACCATCCACAACATGCTGCCCACCCATTATTATCCGGCGGAACCGGAGCCGGAACGGATACCGGACATCATGCGCCGTCATTTACACGGGGAATATGAGGGAAAAGTGCGTGGGGCGATGAGGGGCAAAACCAAAGTCTATCGTCTGTCCCGCGCGTTCGGCAACGAGGAGGAAAAAACGGCTTTTTATGCCCGCGCCTTTGGGCCGGACAGTCGCTTCGTACTCATGGTCTCCACCATCGAACCGCGTAAAAACCATGCCCGTCTGGTGGAAGCTTGGGAGGCTCTGCGCAGCGCCGCGGACCCCGATCTCAAGCTGGTGTTGGTCGGCCATATCGGCTGGGATTACCAGACCGCTCTGGAGGGCTTCTTGCCGTGGATCGAGCAGGGCAGCCTCTTTCTGCTCCACGGTGTTCCCGCCGATGCCCTGCGCCTGCTCTACCGGCAGGCGGTGGTGACGGTCTGTCCCAGCGTCGGCGAGGGCTTCGACTTTTCCGGTGCGGAGGCCATGCGCTGCGGTGGCGTGGTCGCCGCCTCCGACATTCCAGTGCACCGTGAAGTCTACGGCGATGCCGCCCGCTACTTCGACCCCTACGATACCGCCAGTGTGGTCGAGGTTTTGCGGCAGATTATCTACAGCCCTGATGCTGAAAGCTTGCAAGCTCGCCTACGTGCGGAGGGTGCGGAGCAAAGCGCCCGCTATCTGCCGGAGCGAATCCTGCCACAGTGGGAAGCGTTCTTGCACAGTTTGAACGGTTAGGCTGAAGGCGATTACTGTGCCGCCCGCCGCAAATCGGCCTCCGCCATCATCCGCACCAGTGCATCGAAGCTGACCTCACGTTTCCAGCCTAGTTTCTGATGGGCTTTGGCGGGATCGCCGATCAGCACGTCCACCTCGGCAGGTCGGTAAAAAGCGGGATTGACGCGGACGATAATTTTTCCGCTTTTCCGATCGACGCCTTGTGTCTGCTCGGCTTCACCCCGCCACTCTATATCAAACCCGGCATGCGCAGCCGCTTTTTCGACAAACTGCCGTACCGTCCAGGTCTCACCTGTGGCGATCACATAATCATCTGGCTGCTCCTGTTGCAGCATCGCCCACATGGCGCGCACATAGTCTCCGGCAAAACCCCAATCACGTTTGCTGTCGAGATTGCCGAGTTCCAGTACGTCCTGCAGGTCATGGCGAATACGCGCCAGGGCCACGGTGATTTTGCGCGTCACGAACTCAGTACCACGCAGGGGGGACTCATGATTAAAGAGAATGCCACTAGAGGCATGCATGCCGAAGCTCTCACGGTAATTGACCGTGATCCAATGTCCATAGAGCTTGGCGACGCCGTAAGGACTGCGTGGATAAAAAGGCGTGCGTTCTGTCTGGAGCGGTTCCTGAATCTGGCCGAACATTTCACTGGTGGATGCTTGATAGAAGCGAGCCTGGGGATTGACGATGCGGAGGGCTTCGAGCATCTTCACCACGGAGACCCCTGTCACTTCCGCCGTGAGGATGGGCTGATCCCAGGAGGTGGCCACAAAGCTTTGAGCGCCCAGATTATACACTTCTTCGGCTTTCGACTTTTCCAGGGCGCGGATCATGGAAGACGGATCGATCAGATCGCCATCCAGCAAATGCACCTGACCGGCGATGCCCAGTTCGTGCAAGCGGCCCGTGGTATCTGTCCCGCGGCGGGCGATGAGGCCGTAAACGTGATAGTTTTTTTCCAGGAGCAGTTGAGCCAGGTAGGCACCGTCTTGGCCGGTGATGCCGGTGATGAGGGCGTGTTTTGTCATTGCAGTTGTTCCTTCCAATCGTTGAGTAAATCCTGAAGACTTTTTTCCACGGATATCGCTGGTTGCCAGCCGGTGTCCCGATGCAACGCCTCAAAACTGGCGACCATCCGGCGCTGTTCGGCCCGGCGCAGGCGCGCCGGGTCCTGTTCAATCGTGGCCTCGACACCGGCAAGGGTGATCAGTCGCTGCAACAGGTCGCGGATACTGTATTCCCGCCCCGAGCAGACGTTATAGATCCCGCCATTCCGGCCCTGCTCCAGCAGCAGGCTATAGGCGCGTACCACGTCGCGTACGTCGGTGAAGTCTCGGGTGACGTCGATATCGCCCACCTGCAGGACTGGCGCACGGTGGCCCAGGCGGATTTCCGTCACCTGCCGGGCAAAGTCGGCAATGGCGAAGCGCGGGCTCTGGCTGGGTCCAATATGATTGAAGGGTCGTACCATGAGGATCTCGAAGCCCGCCGTCTGGCTCCACTGGTAGCACAACGCCTCGGCGGCCACTTTGCTCACGGCATAGGGATTGCGAGGACGCAGGGGGTGATCTTCGCGCACCGGTAGATTTCGCTCCTCCACTTGTCCATAGGCGTCGCCCGAGCCGACAAAGAGCATCCGCCCTGTGAACTTCGCAGCCTGTAGGGCTTCCAGCAGATTCAAGGTGCCATAAAAATTGATGTCGAAGGTCTCGCGGGGATTCTCGAAGGCGGCCGGCACGAAACTCTGGGCCGCCAGGTGCAGGACGGTGTCCGGCTGGATGGCAGCCACTGCGGCAGTCAGGGCCGCGCGGTCGCGCAGATCCAGCCCGTCGGGCAATGGCATGCAGGGCAGCGCCGCCCGCACATGCTGGCCGACGAAGCCGTTGGTACCGGTGAGCAAGAGTTTTGTGTCCATCATTCCTCTTCAGTGCACCATCGCTTGCCAGCGATCCTTCCGTTTACGTATCGTAGCCATGCCGGTTCAGGAATCCTTCACTCTCGAAATGTTAGTCGATATGGGAGGGTGCCACAAGGCGGCGTCAATGGATATCACATTCCTGAGGTAAGGGAAGGAGGGAGCGTATGGCCATCACTGATTGGCCGGCGGATGAGCGTCCGCGGGAAAGATTGTTGCAAAAAGGGGCGGCGACACTGTCGGATGCGGAGTTGCTGGCGATTTTTCTGCGAGTGGGCGTGGTGGGTAAAAGTGCGGTGGATTTGGCCAGGGACTTGTTGCAAAACTTTGGCAGTCTGCGGGCATTGCTCACTGCGTCTCATCATGATTTTTGTGCGCATAAAGGGCTCGGAGACGCCAAATATGCGCTCTTGCAGGCGGTGCTGGAAATGGGCAAGCGTCATCTCGCCGAGGAATGGCAGCGAGGAGATGGTCTTGATTCGCCGCAGCGGGTGCGACAGTATCTGTCTGCCACTTTGCGCGACCGCTGTCGTGAGGTTTTTGCCGTGATTTTTTTGGATAATCGCCATCGGGTGTTGCGTTTTGAGGAGATGTTCCTGGGGACCATCGACGGCGCTACCGTGCACATTCGCGAAGTGCTGAAGCGTGCCCTGGAGTTGAATGCCGCGGCGCTCATCGTTGCGCATAATCATCCCTCCGGCGTGGCGGAACCCAGTGCGGCGGATCTTTCCCTGACGCGGCGTTTGGATCAGGCCATGCAACTGGTTGACCTGCGTTTGCTGGATCACTTTATTGTCGGCGATGGCGAACCCTTGTCACTGCGCGAACGGGGGGGCTGGTGAAAAAAAACAGCGCGCTTTGGCGGCGTGCCCTTTTTGCGGGGCATGGGTTGTGGGTCGCGGCCCGTGAGGAGGCTAGTTTTCGGACAGAGTTGTTGGCAGTTGTGATGGGTGTGATCCTTTTGTACTGGATCCAGGCATCGCTCATCTGGTGGGGGGTTGGTATTTTGCTTATGGGTACAGTGCTGGCGGCAGAGTTGCTCAACAGCGCCGTAGAATCCATCGCTGACCTGGTAAACCCGGAATATCACCCTCTGGTGGCGCGCGCCAAGGATTATGGCGCGGCGGCGGTGTTGGTGCTGAGCATCGTCGCGGTATTGATCGCCGTATTGTTGTTGTGGCGACGCTTTCATATGGGGTTTTGAAGTTTGCGTGGACCACAACGCTGGGAGTTGTTGGCTTTATTGCTGCTCGGTCTGGGGGTGGCAGCGTTGCTCTGGCTTTACGTGGGTGATTTTCTGGCGGGTGTGTTCTTGCATCGGATGGCGCTGCAGGATGCCCGTTGGGAGGCGGAGATTCTGCAGTTCCGGGACCCTGCCTGGCAGCCGTTCTGGACCGGGGTGACCCGGCTCGGTGGGCCAGATTTTCTGCCTTGGCTGGTGGCGCTGATGGCGGCTGCCTGCTTCGCTGCATGGCGTTTCTTCGATGGCATTCTGCTGGTGTCAGGTACGGCGGTATTCGCCATGCTCGTCCAATTGGTAAAGATGACTACGGCGCGGGCCCGGCCTCCGACCGCGATAAAAATGCTGTCACCCGCATTTCCCAGCGGACACGTGAGTCTCAGTCTGGTGGTCTATGGCCTTCTGGCCCTGTACCTCCTTGCCATGCTGCGGCATCGCGGTCTGCGTCTGGCGATGGTGGCATTGCTCGCGGCATTGGTCGCGGCTATCTCCTGGAGTCGTCTGATCCTGGGGGTGCATTGGCCGAGTGATGTGTTGGGGGCGTGGTTGCTGTCCGGCTTATGGTTGGGTCTGCTCTGGGTGGTTTGGCGAACGTATCATCACCGGCATCCACAGTATGTACTGACCGGTGCGCGACAGATTTGGAGCAGAGTGGCTTTGGGGTTGCTGGGTATCGCCGGACTGGCGGTGATGGGGCAGGTATTGTCATTCCAGTGAACCCTGTGCGTATCACATCGGCACCTGCGGTTTTACCCAGGCTGCAGATGCAGCCTATAATAGGGCGAGATGGCGGGTGGGCAAAGCGTGATGGCCGAAGTTTTGCTCTTCACTGCGTTAAGGGATTTGCTTCCGGTATGCGGAAGCTCTGGGGGAAAAGATGAGCGTCGGCACAGGGGTAACCATCATTGCCATTGTCATGATCATTATTCTGTTGATCATCGCGGTGACGGCGGCTGTGCTGATACGGACCCACTTGCGTCTGGAAAGGCTGTTGGCCAGAGTTGAGCAGGACGTCGGACCGCTGATGTTTGATATTAAGGTAGCCTTGGCGGACATTAAACATATTACCCAGACCGGGCGTGCACAGATGAAACGAGTGGATTCCACGCTCAAGTATCTGAGTCAGGAGATTATGGACACGACGGATACCCTGGTTCAGCCGCTTCACGAACTGGGCTTATGGTACCGTGCGTTGCGCACGGGATGGCGTTACTTTTCCCGGAAACATTAGCTGGAAACAGCGAGGAGACCACAATGAAGAATGCGGAAGGCTTTGTTATCGGAGTGCTGGTCGGTGCGGTCGGTGCCCTGTTGCTGGCTCCGGCCAGCGGCGCAGAGACGCGTCAGGAACTGCGTCGCGCTATGGATAAGGGACGGGATCGCTTGCGTAATCTGGAGTCGCTGGCCGAAGTGCGTGTCGGCGTGCTCATCGATGAAATCCAGGAGAAAACCGCACGCCTGATGGATGCCGGTGGTGACCTGGTTGAGTCCAAACGCCAGGATCTGCTAGAAGCCATTCAGGTGGCCAAGCGGGCATTGGCGGAGGAGCGGGATATCCTGACCCGAGCCAGCCGGGCGCGCCGTATGGAGACACTTGAAACGGATAGCTAAGAATTCTTGCCAAGGCCCTGCGACTTTTTATGGCGTAATCAATCATTTCATGGCGCGGCGTCGGTCTGCGGCGGCTATGATGGACGGGCCGATTTTTTTAGGAGATACGCATGGCTGATAAATTGTTGATGGTTATGGTGAACACCGATCCTTCCAACCCCCAGGAGTTGGGCGCGCCTTTCTTTCAGGCGACGGTGGCTGCGGCGATGGATTTTGAGGTGGAAGTTGTGCTGACCGCCCGCGCGGGCGAGCTGGCCAAGAAGGGGGTTGCAGAGAAAATGTTTGTTATGCCGGGCAGCCCCAAGAGTGTCTACGACTTTATCAAGGATGCCCACGAGGCGGGCGTAAAGTTCTTTGTCTGCACCCCAACCCTTGAATTGTGGGATTGCACCAAGGAAGACCTGATTCCCGAAATCCAGGATGTCGTCGGTGGTGCTTATGTCATTGAGCAGGCCATGGACGACAACGTGGTCACCTTTACCTACTAATGCCATTATGACACCTACCCACTTAGGGCCCGCTGAGCATCTGTTTAGTGCGGAAGAGGTGGAGGCGGCCATCCAGCGGATGGCCGTTGCCATTAATAAGGACCTGGAACATCTGACGCCGCGACGTCCGGTGGTGTTGCTTTGTGTGCTGACGGGTGCCGTGGTGGTGGTTGGTCAACTGATGCCTCACCTGCATTTCCCCCTGGTGCTCGACTGCGTACAAGTGAGCCGCTACGGCGCGGAAACCAGTGGTGGTAGTTTGCAGTGGCGCACACGGCCCAAAGAAAGCCTGGCGGGCGCGGTAGTGTTACTGGTGGATGATATCCTGGATGAGGGGATTACCCTGCAGGCTTTGCAGGAATACTGCGTGGCGGAAGGTGCCGCGGCCATTCATACGGCGGTAATGGTGCGAAAAAAGCGTCCGCGCACGGTAGAAGTGCAGGTGGATTATGTCGGACTGGAAGTGCCGGATCATTTTGTTTTTGGTTACGGACTGGACGCGCGTGGCTTGGGGCGTAATGCGCCGGGCATTTTTGTGTTGCTGGAGGACAATTGATGGGTGTGGTCGGCATTATCGGTGGCAGTGGCCTGACCCGTCTCAAGAATCTGCAGATTAACAACCGCCGGGTCATCCGTACTCCTTTTGGGGAGGCTTCAGGCCCCCTGACATTCGGTCAACTGGGCGGGCAGGAGGTTGTTTTCATCGCCCGCCATGGTTACGGCCATACCATTCCTCCGCATCGGGTCAATTATCGCGCCAATATCTGGGCACTCCACCATGTGGGGGTGACCCATGTTATTGCGGTGGCGGCGGTGGGCGGAATCTCTGCAGCTATGCGGTCAGGCGTTATTTGTCTGCCTGATCAGCTGATTGATTATACCAGTGGGCGCCCCAGTACCTTCTTTGAAGGAGGGGAGAGCATGGTGGTGCATATCGATTTTTCCGAGCCTTATTGCCCGAGAGTGCGTGAGCGTCTGCTTCAAGCCGCAGGAACTGCCGGCATCGCCGTGGTTGGCGGTGGTACCTATGCGGCTACTCAGGGACCGCGTTTGGAGACCACGGCGGAAATCCGCCGCATTGAGCGGGATGGCGGGGATGTCGTGGGGATGACGGGCGCTCCGGAGGCGGTACTGGCACGGGAAATCGGACTGTGCTACGCGCCTTTGTCGCTGGTGGTTAATTCGGCGGCGGGCAAGTCGGCAGAGCCTATTACCATGGAGGCCATCGACGCGGTCATGCACGAGGGGATGGAACGGGTGCGCAAGGTGTTGGAACAGGTCGTGCCGCTGCTCGCGATTTGTCCCCTGTGCAGTTGTGGCACTGGGGTGGGGCCGGAAGCCCTCAAACGGTTACATGGCAAAAAGTAATCCCCGATGGCTGCACGCGGTGGTCATCAGCGCATGGTGACGAATTCTTCGGCGCCGGTGGGATGGATGGCGATGGTGTCATCAAAATCGCGCTTGGTGGCCCCCATACGTAGAGCCACCGCAAAGCCCTGAAGCATTTCATCCACGCTGTCGCCAATGGCGTGCAGCCCGACGATTTTTTCCTCCCGACCTACGGTAACCAGTTGCATCGCGGTTCTTTCCGGTTCCGCAGAAAAGGCGCGAACCAACGGGGTGAAGGTCGTTTGATATACCTTTACCGCTTCTTCACCATATTGCGCCTGGGCGGCTGCCGCACTGAGCCCGACCGTCGCGATGGGCGGATGACTGAAGATAACGGTGGGGACCAGATGGACGTCGAGACGGCGCTCTGTCTGGGCATTGAAGAGGCGGTCGGCGAGACGTCGCCCGGCGGCAATGGCTACGGGCGTGAGTGCCGGGCCGCTGGTCACATCGCCAACCGCGTAGATACCCGATGTTTCAGTATTCTGGAACGCATCTACGGTGATGAATCCCTGGGGGTCGGTGGTAATATTTGCCTGCTCCAAGCCGAGATCGGTGCTGTTGGGACGACGACCGATGGCCCAGATGATGGTTTCCAACCCACCAAGACAGTCCCCATCCTGGAAGTGCAGGTACAGGCCATCAGCACGTTTTTCCACTTCCCGGACCTGGCGTTGGGCAAGGAGGCTGATACCCTGATGGAGCATGGCGTCCATGAGATTTTCACGGAGCATCGGTTCGAAATCGTTCAGGAAATGGTTGCGGCGCATGACCAGAGAAACGTCACTGCCGAGGGCATGAAGTACCCCGGCGAGCTCCACCGCGATGTAACCCGCACCCACTATGGCTACAGAGCGAGGCATCGTTTCCAGCGCGAAGAAACCGTCCGAGGTGATGCCCAGTTCCGCACCTGGAATGTCGGGCCAGACCGGCTGGCCACCGGTGGCGATCAAAATATGTGTCGCATTCAGGACTTCATCGCCGGCAGTGATTTGATGGGTGCCGGAGAAGCGGGCATGATTGCGGATGAGGGTGACGCCGTTACCGTCCAAACCTTGGGCGTAACGGTCGTGCAGGTGTTCAATATATGCGTCGCGCTGCCGCTTCAGGGATTCCCAGTGAAATTGGGGTTGCAAGGCATCAAAGCCGTACTCTTTCGCCATTTTCACCTGTTCGGCAAGGTGTGCGGCGTTCCAGAAGATTTTTTTGGGAACACAACCCACATTCACGCAGGTGCCGCCCAGGGGGCCGGCGGCTATCAGGGCGGTGCGCGCTCCGTAGCGGGCGGCACGGTTGGCCATGGCGATGCCGCCGCTGCCCCCACCGATAACAATGAGATCATAGGATTGTGTCATGGCATCTCGCTTTTGCTGGGTGTTGGTGAGGGTGGGCCGTCCTCTCCGTGACATGTGTTTCAGTGGGGAAGACAGCTGAAATATTTCTCCAGATCGTCGGCACCGCCGATGTGTTTGCCGCCGATAAAGACCTGGGGTACGGTGGAGTGTCCGCTCACAGCACGAATAGTCCGCGAACTGACGCCGGTTCCCATACCCGTTTTGATTTCTTCAAATGTCATATCGTGTGCCTTTAACAGTGCCTTGGCGCGGGCACAGTGCGGGCAGCCTTCGCGGGTGAAGACGGTGACGAATTCGGGGTCGCGTGCTTCAGGATTGATGTAGTGAAGCATGGTGTCTGCGTCGGAAACCTCAAAGGGGTCACCAGGCTTGTCGGGCTCGATAAACATTTTTTCGATCACGCCATTTTTCACCAGCATGGAGTAGCGCCAGGAACGTTTGCCAAAGCCCAGGTCGCTTTTGTCCACCAGCATACCCATGCCGTTGGTAAATTCTGCATTGCCATCGGGAATCAAATGGATGTTTTCGACGGCAAGTTCTTTGGCCCAGGCGTCCATGACGAAGGCGTCATTTACCGATATGCAGAGGATGTCATCAACACCGTTGGCGCGAAAAGTGGGTGCGAGCTCGTTGTAGCGCGGCAGATGGCTAGAGGAACAGGTCGGGGTATAGGCGCCGGGCAGGGAGAACACGATCACGGTCTTGTCCTTGAAAAGCTCGGTGCTGCTGACGTCGCGCCACTGATGGTTGGCGCGGGTGCGGAATACGGTCTGGGGGACGCTTTGGCCTTCTATACTGGTCAGTTTCATCTTAAGTCTCCTGTGGATGCTGCATAGGACTGATGGTAGACGTAGTCTAAAACAAAATCAAGTATCAAACGGCGGCTATCAGAGTGCGGATCTCAGATGTTGCCCCAGCCGAGATAGGTAGATGCTGTGTCGAGACCCCCATAGCGAATTTGAAAATCCGCCTGAGCGCGGACGACTGTTTTAGCGTGATAGGCAATGCCAACTCCAGCCTTGCGGATCATGGGCAGGTCATTGGCACCATCACCAATAGCGATGCAATGACTGGCATCGGTGCCCAGATTGAGGGCCAGCAGGTCGAGGAGGTCGGCCTTGGCGGTGGCATCGATGATGTCTCCGAGCACTTGGCCGGTGATTTGCCCGTCGATGATCTCCAGAGTATTGGCGAAGGCGTAGTCGAGGTCCAGCGTTTCTTGCAGGTGGCGGGTAAACTGGGTGAAGCCGCCGGATACGACACCGACCTCCACGCCTTGGGCCTTGGCCGCTGCCACCAGTTCACGGGCGCCGGGGCTGAGCCGCAAGCGCTCATGGATGATGGTGTCGATGGTGCTCGCGGGTGTCCCGGCCAGCAGGCGCACCCGCTCGCGCAGGGAGGTTTGAAAATCCAGTTCGCCTGCCATGGAGCGTTCGGTGATGGCGGAGACCTGGCGCCTGAGACCAAGATGGTCGGCCATTTCATCAATGCATTCAATGTCGATCAAGGTCGAGTCCATATCGGCCAGCAATAATCGGAAATGGCCCTTAGCCCAGAGCGGCGTCACGGCAACATCCAGAAAGACACCTTCCAGGGCTTCGATGAGACGGTGGTTGCTGGCGCCCAAGGGACCGCTGGGACCGTGCAGGACGATGGCCAGATCGTCTCCCTGGCAATGGAGCACGCGACCCGGCATAAAGCTTTGCAGATGCAGGGTGGTCAGTGCCCGGCGCAGTGCCTCGGGTTGTGCCGCACCATGCAGCACCAGACGTACAGCACTGCTGGCGCTGCTCATAGGAGCCCAGATCACTTCTCGCTCCTGATGCAGGGCCTGGCGCGCGAGTTCGTCGAGGAAGGGGGCGATTTCGCCGACGGTGACCGGCAAATCCCAGCTTTGCAGCCAGCAGCCCCAAACTTCCTGGTGGCTTTCCACATCCGCCACCAGTTGGCCCATGCTGGCCGGCAGGCTCATGGGGCCGCGTGGGGCGGGACTGAGAATGGCGAGGCGCGTACTGCTCATGGCTAAATCCTTAGTTGGTCGATGAGTTGCAATAATTCCTGACAGCGCGCTTCGCCATCGGGCAGGTCGCGGCGAATGCGCAGGCGGTGCTCGCCGTCCAGTTGGTAGATGCTGTGGGGCTGCTGGATGAGCTGGATGATTTTTTCAGGAGCCACCTGATTTTCGGCGGCGAATTGCAGACGAGCACCGGCGGGGCCGGCGTCGATCTGTTCGATGCCGATTTGGGTGGCCAGCAGCCGTAACTGGGTCTGACAGAGCAAGGTGCGGGTGGGCGCAGGAATGGGTCCGAAGCGGTCAATCATCTCCACCATGATTTCTCCGATCGCGGCATCACTGCGCACATCGCTGAGGCGTTTATAGAATTGCAGGCGCAGGTGTACATCCGGCAGGTAATCGTCGGGGATGAGCGCCGGGGTGTTGAGATGGATTTCCGGACCGTTGGCGCGTCGATCTTCGAGACTGTGGGGATCGCGTCCGGCACGGATGGCCTCTACCGCATCGTTCAGCCATTCCATGAAGAGGGTGAAGCCGATCTCATCCATATGCCCACTCTGCTCTTCACCGAGCAGCTCACCAGCCCCGCGGATTTCCAGATCGTGGCTCGCCAGTGCGAAGCCGACACCAAGGTCCTCCAGAGACTGGATGGCGTCCAGACGGCGCCGGGCATCGTTGCTCATGGCGCGTGGGTCCGGGGTGAACAAATAAGCGTAGGCGCGCTGATGCGAGCGCCCCACGCGGCCACGCAATTGATGGAGCTGGGCGAGCCCGAATTTATCGGCACGATTGATGAGGATGGTGTTGGCGTGCGGATTGTCGATGCCGGATTCGATAATGGTGGTGCTGAGGAGTATGTCGAAGCGTTGGTGATAAAAATCCAGCATCACCGCTTCCAGTTCGCTTTCGAGCATCTGGCCATGGGCGACGCGCAGACGGGCGTCGGGCAGCAGGCGGCGCAGGGTGGTGGCCATGCGCTCGATGTCGCGCACTTCATTGTGCAAGAAGTACACCTGACCACCGCGATGCATTTCGCGTTGGCAGGCCTCAACCACTGTGGCGTCATCCCAGACCTGGACAAAGGTGCGCACTGGCTGGCGACGCTGGGGTGGGGTGGCGATGATGGATAAGTCGCGCAGACCGGCGAGGGAGAGATTAAGGGTGCGGGGAATCGGCGTGGCGGTCAGGGTGAGAATATCCACCTCGGCGCGCAGGGCCTTGATTCGTTCCTTTTGACGTACGCCGAAGCGGTGCTCCTCGTCGAGAATCAGCAGACCCAGATCGTGGAAGGTGACATCCTTTTGCAGCAAACGATGGGTGCCGATGAGGATATTCACCTCCCCGGCGGCCACGGCGGCGAGCACCTGCTTGTGCGCTTTGGTGCCCTGGAAACGGGAGAGCACTTCCACGCGCAGGGGCAGTCCGGCACAGCGATCCTGAAAATTTTTGTAATGCTGCTGGGCGAGGAGGGTGGTGGGTACCAGCACAGCCACCTGTGTACCGCCGTGCGCCGCCAGGAAAGCCGCGCGGAGTGCCACCTCCGTTTTGCCGAAGCCCACATCGCCGCAGACCAGGCGATCCATGGGGTGGGGACTGGTCATGTCGCTAATGACGGCGTCGATGGCCTGCTGCTGATCCGGAGTTTCCTCAAAGGGAAAACGGGACACGAACTCCCAGTAGGCGTCGTCCGGGGCGGGAAAAGCCCGCCCGGCGCGCGCCGCGCGCCGGGCATAGATATCCAGCAGTTCGGTGGCGGCATCAATCGCCTTCTGTCGTGCCTTGGCTTTTGCCTTTTCCCAGTGATTGCTGCCCAGACGGGAGAGCACCGGCTCCGTTGCACCGTTACCCACGTAACGGGTGATACGATCCAGATGATCCGCCGGGACGTAGACGAGATCGCCGTTGGCGTACTCCAGGACCACGTATTCGTTGATGTCGCCCTGCGCCGCAAAGGGCGTGGCCAGGCCCTGAAAACGGCCGATGCCGTATTCTTCGTGGGTGACGGGGTCATTCGACTGTAAATCGCCGAGGTCCCGGACCAGACCCTCGATGCTACGCTGTCGGGTATGGGCGCTGCGCCGTTGGGCAAAGACGCGGTCGCCGAAAATCTGCGCTTCGGAGATCAACGCCAGTCTGACCAGGCCATTTTCCTTGATGAGCAGGCCGCGTTCCAGGGGCGCCACGGTGATGGCGATCCGTTCTGTGCCCCCCAGGAACTCCGGCCAGTCATGGACACGGGCAGGAAGCAGCCCCGTTTTGCCGAGGCGTTCTGAGAGTGCCTCCTGACGGCCTGGCGATTCTGCCGCGAGAATGCCCCGGCCCTCTGTGGGCAGGTGGCGCAGAAAAACGTCGAGCGCGGCCAATGGCGCTTCCGGTGTGCCGTGCAGATCAGGTAGGGGGGCTGTCAGTAGACGCTCTCCGTCGCCTTCCGTTTGACCATGCACCAGCGCACGACCGCGCAGGATCTCTTCCCATTCACCGGGGGTTAAGAGGAGTTCGTCGGGGGATAGTATGGGATAAGACGTGTCGTGGGCCCGCTCCTCATGCCGCTCATGCCAGTCCTGGCGAATGTGCCGGGCGGATGTCTCCAGGCCGGGGGGTAGAAAGACGATACCATCTTTGGCGAAGTGCATGAGCAGATGGCTGCTCTGGGGGAAAAATAACGGGAGATAATGCTCAGCCCCTTGGGGTACCTGTCCACGGTTGGCTGTCCGATAAATCTCGGCACGCTGTGGATCACCGCTGAAGCGGGCGCGGAACTGGCTGCGAAATTCCTGCAGTGCGGCAGTGTCCACCGGCACTTCCCGCGCCGGGAGCAGAGAGACCCGCTCGACTTTTTGCTGGGTACGCTGGGTTTCCGGATCGAAGGCACGGATGCTTTCTACCACGGTATCGAAGAGTTCAATGCGGTAGGGTAGGGCGCTGCCACTGGGAAAGAGATCGATGATTCCGCCGCGCCAGGCCAATTCGCCAGCTTCCGAGACCTCGCTGACATTGCGATAGCCAGCATCGATCAGGCGTTGACGAAAACCTTCTGGATTCAGGTGGTCACCCACGGCGAGGACAAAAGCGTGCTGGTCGAGAAAACTACGCGGTGGCAGGCGTTGCAGGACGGCGGACAGGGGAGCGAGGCAAACGCCACGCCAGTCCGGCAGAGCGGCAAGGGTGGCCAGCCGGGTGGCTGTGGCGTCGGCCGGCGGCGCCAGGCGATCATAGGGCAGAATTTCGCGGTCCGGGAAAATCAGCGGCGCTGGCAAGTCTGGTGCGAAAAAGCGCCATTCGCGCTGCCATTCCTCCACGTCGCGGGCGTTCGGCAGCAAAATCAGCAGCGGACGCTGCCACTGGCGTGCCATCTGCGCCGCCAGCCAGCTATCCGCGGCACCGTAGAGTTGACTAAATGCGCGTGCCGCCCCGGCGCGCGGCGGGGTGCCGAGAAAAAGACTTCGATCCAAGAATATCTGATCTTATGTGGGGACTCTGAAGGGCTATAGTGTAAAGGGGCGCTGTGGAAACTGCAAAAAAGCGGCGTCGCTTTCTTGCACCCCCCCTAAAGACTGCGGATACTTCGGGTTTGCAGTTTTGGTCCATAATGTTCGGGGGAGGGTTATATGGAGCGCGTCTGGGTGGTGATCCCGGCGGGAGGGCGGGGACAGCGCTTTGGCGCGGCGCAGGCCAAGCAGTACGTTCTGCTGCGCGGCCGTCCCGTCATTGCCCATACCCTGGCGGTTTTTTTTCGGGAGCCGCGTGTTGCGGGCATTCAGTTGGTTCTGCCGGGCGAGGATATTGCGACCGGAGGCTGGCGGGAGTTGCTGGGACCCACGCAGGAACCGTTCCTGTCCCCTGTCGTCGGCGGTGCTCGGCGTGCGGATTCGGTGCGCCTCGGTCTGGAGGCGCTGCTGCGGCAGGGGGCAGCGGTGTCCGACTGGGTGCTGGTGCATGACGCCGCCCGGCCCTGTCTGCGTCGCGAAGACCTGTTACTCCTGCTCGACAGCCTGGCGGATTCGCCCCAAGGTGCGCTTCTCGCCGTACCGCTTGCCGATACACTGAAGCGCGCTGAGAATGCTCACTCCGTGGGTACCGTAGATCGTGAAGGGTTGTGGCGTGCTCTCACACCCCAGGCCTTTCCCCTCGGCGCCCTGCTGGCTGCCCTGGAAGCGGCGTGCGAACAGAATCTGCAGATTACCGATGAGGCTTCGGCGATGGAATGGCGGGGTTGGCGCCCCCGTTTGATTCATGGACATGGTGACAATATCAAAGTCACCCTGCGGGATGATCTCGTGCTGGCTGCCGCCGTTCTTGCGGCTCGTGATGAAGAAGGATAACCCCCATGCAACTGCGTATCGGTCATGGCTTTGACGTGCATGCGTTGGTGACGGGTAGACCCCTTGTTCTCGGTGGCGTGACGGTCCCCTACAAATTCGGCCTGGCCGGCCACTCCGATGCCGATGTGCTCCTTCACGCCATCTGCGATGCCCTGTTGGGGGCGGCTGCCCTGGGCGACATCGGTCGCCATTTTCCAGACACCGACGTCCGTTTCGCGGGCGCGGATTCCCGGCTCCTGCTCCGGCATTGTCACCAGTTGGTTCAGGGGCAAGGTTTTTCGGTGGGTAATGTGGACGCGACCATTGTCTGTCAGCGTCCCAGATTGGCAGCTCACATCCCGCAGATGTGCGCCTATATTGCTGCCGACCTCGCCGTGGAGCTTGATGCGATCAACATCAAAGCGACCACCACCGAGCAATTGGGCTACACCGGTCGGGGTGAAGGCATTGCCGCCCATGCCGTCGTTCTGATTCAACATGCCTGAAAGTCCGCCGCGCATCTATCCCGCAGAGGGCGGCCTGCTCGGCGCCGAATTGCGACAGACTCCGGAAGACTTTCAGGTCACGGAACTGCTGCCCTTTACCGCATCTGGTTCAGGCGCCCATCACTGGCTGGTGGTGGAGAAATGCGGCCTCAATACCCAGGATGTGGCCAACCGCCTGGCGCACTGTGCGGGGGTGGCGGTGCGCGATGTGGGCTTTGCCGGTCTCAAGGATCGCCATGCCATTACCCGGCAGAGTTTTACGGTGCCGGCCATGCCGGGGCCCGATCCGGACTGGGCTAGCCTGGAAGATGGCAGCCTGCATTTTCAGCAGATCAGCCGCCATGACCGTAAATTGCGTCGAGGCGTATTGCGTGGTAATCACTTCCGGCTCGTTTTGCGTGCTACCACGGGAGCGCGCAGTCTCTGGGACGCTCGCCTGCAAAGTCTCATGAAGGAGGGGTTCCCCAACTATTTCGGTGCTCAGCGTTTCGGGCATCGTAATCTGCAGGAAGCCGCGCGACTGCTATCTGGGCAGCCGATGCGGATAGACCGCCATCGGCGTGGCCTGCTCTGGTCCGCCGCCCGCTCTGCTCTGTTCAACCTGGTCCTCGCTGAACGGGTGCGGCAAGCGAACTGGGCGCAGATTTTGCCGGGCGAGATCGTGCAACTGGTGGGCTCGCACAGCATTTTCTTGGCGGCAGACGACGATCTGTCTGATTTGCAGGCGCGCGCCACCGACTGGGACCTGCATCCCACCGGCCCTTTACCGGGTCGCGGTGGGTTGGCACCGACTGCCGCCGCCATTGCGCTAGAGAACTCAGCCCTGAGTGCCGGGCCCATCATCGCTGGTGCGGGAGACGATGGGCTGCGCTGGGCACAACGCCTTGCGGAACAAGGTCTGGATGCCGCCCGGCGGCCCCTGCGCGCGCGTCCCGAGACCCTGACCAGCGACTGGCAGGATGCGCAGACCCTTGTCCTGAGTTTTTTTCTCCCCGCCGGAGTCTTTGCCACGAGCTGTGTGGAGGGTCTTTTCGGTCAGGAAATGGCTGATGTACGGCGGTTGGACACTGGTGTTGACTAGGTGCTTTACAATGGACACTATACTTAAGCGTACAGTATATGCTTAAAAGCGTCATTTAAGCGGATGGACATATATATGCAACCCCCAGTGACTATTGGTCGTTTGGCGCGTGAAGCCGGGCTCGCCGCAGAGACTTTGCGCTATTACGAGCGGATTGGACTCATCCAGCCGGTGCAGCGGACCCGGTCCAACTATCGCCTGTACGATGTTGAGGCGGAATCCCGTCTGCGTTTTATCCGGCGTGCCCAGAATCTCGGCTTTTCTCTGGCAGAGGTGAAGGAGTTGCTGGATATCGGTAGCCGTGTCGAGAATGATATGGGTGAGGTCAAAGCCCTTACCGCGCAAAAGCTTGCCGAAATTGATTTCAAAATCGCCGACTTGCAACGGATGCGCACAGCCCTTGCGCAGCAGGCTGAGTGCTGTCCCGGTCACGGTTCTGTTGCAAACTGCCCAATCCTGGCCTCTCTGGCGAGTGCGGAAGGTGCCGTGCCTGTTCGGGAGCGCTGGGAGCGGCCGGGATGATTAGCCACAGCCGCCCTACAACACGTGGCGCAGAACTGAGCGTGCTTCGTGGCTTGGTGCTTATCTTCGACGCGACCAGCCCAGCAGAACACGCAATGCACCGCTGCCCCCTTCTTCAGGGCGAGCCTGAGCAAAGGCCAGCACCTCCTGGTGACGCATCAGCCAGCCGCCCACCAGTCTTTTCAGGACGGGAACACGACCAGGGGATCCCAGTCCTTTGCCATGGATGACGCAGATGCACGTCCAGCGCCATTGCCGCGCTTCCCGCAAAAATGCCGCGAGTTCAGTGCGCGCCTCTTCTACGGTACAGCCATGCAGATCGAGCCGCTCCTGAATCCGGAACCGTCCCCGGCGCAAGTCCCGCAGCAGCGCCGGAGATAAGCCGGACCGCAAATAAAGCCATTCGTCTCCGGATTCCAAGACTTCATCGCCGCTCAGACCGTGGTCCAGTACTTCGAGAACGGCCAGATCATCCCGATGCCGCTGCTGCGGCAAGGGCGGTGGTGGTACAGGACGTGGGGGAGGCGGCGGCGCTGGCAGGGGCCGGACATCAGCCACCGCCCGCAGAAAGCAATCTGCTTCTTCTGCATCGGTCACCGGCTCTTGCTTCTCCGGCTCATGTGGCCGCCGCCCCATGTGCTTAGTCCTCTTGCTGCTCCAGCCAACGCTCTGCGTCCAGCGCCGCCATGCAACCGCTACCCGCGCTGGTTACCGCTTGGCGATAGACATAGTCCTGCACGTCGCCCGCCGCAAACACACCGGCAATGCTGGTGGCTGTTGCCATGCCATCGCGCCCGCCGCGAGTAACCAAATAGCCCGCTTCGTCCATTTTCAGTTGTCCCTTGAAAAGGCTGGTATTGGGTTGGTGGCCGATGGCAATGAACACCCCCGTCAGCGTCAGGTCCTGGGTGCTACCGTTTTCTACATGCTTAATCCGCAAGCCGGTGACCCCGGAGTTGTCACCCAGCACCTCGTCCACAGAGTGATCCCAGATAATGGTGACGTTTTCCTTGCCCATGAGCTTGTCCTGCAGGATTTTTTCGGCGCGGAACCGGTTACGGCGGTGGATGACCGTTACATGCTCGGCGATATTGCTGAGATAGAGGGCTTCTTCTACCGCAGTATTGCCGCCACCGACTACGGCGACCGCCTGCCCGCGATAGAAAAACCCATCGCAGGTCGCACAGGCGGAGACACCCTTGCCCCGAAACTGGTCTTCACTGGGCAAGCCCAGGTACTTGGCAGAAGCGCCGGTAGCGAGAATCAGTGCGTCACAGGTATAACAATGCTGGTCTCCGCTGAGGCGAAAGGGTCGTTGACTCAGGTCAGCGGTATGAATGTGGTCAAATAGAACCTCGGTATCAAAGCGGCGTGCCTGTTTTTCCAGTTCCTGCATGAGTTCCGGGCCCATGATACCGTCTGCCGCACCGGGCCAGTTATCCACGTCCGTGGTCGTCATCAGTTGGCCGCCGGGCTCCATGCCTTGTACCAGTATGGGGTTCAGATTGGCGCGCGCAGCGTAAATAGCAGCTGTATAACCACCGGGGCCGGAGCCCAGGATGAGTAAACGGCAATGTTTTTCATCGATGACACTTTTCGGATCGCTCATGGGTACCTCGCTGCCAGAAGGGAACGGTATCGGACGAGTTGCGCACACCACGAACCCGCCCGGACTTATGCGAAACTGCTAGCGAAAAGTCTAACACCATTTCCACGCTGTCGTCCCTGCCTTCCGTCCTGATGTGATATTCGGATGGCACGAAATAAACGCCTGCATCTGAACCATTAGAAGCCGCTAACAATAGCATTTCTTTGCCTTTCTTTCCCGGCATCTCCTTGACACCCGTGCAGGGGTCGTTTAGCGTGCCGGTATGAGTTCCACTGCCCGTAACGTGTCCCGAGGCTCCCGGCCTGCCCCCGCAAAGCCGGTTCAACTGTCGCGTGTCAAACCGTGGCGCCGCGAGGCGCTGCTGCTGCTGATGATCGCGGTGGCAGCCTTCATGGCAATGTCCGTGCTCAGTTTTCATCCCTCCGATCCCAGCTGGTTTAGTAGTGGTAAAGGTGCCCAGGTGCACAATTGGGGTGGTGAGGCTGGCGCCTATCTCGCTGATTTTTTGGTGCAGATTTTTGGTATGATCGCCTGGCTCCTCCCTGTGGAGCTGGGCGTGTGGGCCTGGCAGCTATGGCGGTGTTGGTTCCGTCAGTATCCGGGGCGCTGGGCGGCCCCTTTGGGCGCTGTTGCCGTCGTGCTGGGTCTGACCAGTTTTCTCGCGCTGACTTGGCCCACGGAGTGGTGGCCCATTGCCGGAGACGGCGCGGGCGGTATCCTCGGGCAGGAAATCAGTGTCCATACCCAGCCTTTTATCGGCGTGGGTGGTAGCATATTGCTCTTTCTGCTGCTGTTCGTTCTCGGTGTGTTTCTGCTCACTGGCCTGGGACCACGCGCGATGGCGGCACATATCAGCGCTCTGCGTTTCTCTTTGCCACGACCACACCTGCGTTGGCCTTTGCGGCGACGGGTGGTCGCCCAAGAAACGACCCCTGTGCCGATCACGACGCTGGCGCCTGCCGTGCGAAAAACATCTCCAGCAGCAGCGCCGACTCAGGCCGTCGTTAAAGGCAGTCGACAGTTACCACTGCCCGCACCCGTAGGGCCGCCGCGTGCTGATGGTCTTCCCGATCTTGCCCTGCTCGATCCGGCAGATGCGGAAGACCCCAGTTCCCAGTTGCAACCCGAAGTGCTGGCGCAGCAGTCGCGCATGCTGGAAGAAAAGCTGGCCGATTTCGGGGTGCAGGCAAGCGTGGTGGCGGCTCATCCCGGACCAGTGATTACCCGTTTTGAAATAGAGCCGGCACCGGGGGTCAAAGTCAGCCAGATCGCCGGTCTCAGTAAAGACCTTTCGCGCGTGCTGGCGGCGCGGGTGCGTGTGGTAGAAGCCATTCCCGGTAAGGCCACCATGG
>JAKBXD010000097.1 GCA_021840785.1 Pseudomonadota bacterium | reverse complement strand
ACTACACAGGATTTTGGAAACCATTCTTGTTCACCGCTTTGGAATCCGCAAAGTACGGTTCCATCCACATCATCGTACCTAATTACGACGCACTCCCCCCCCCCCCCCCCCCCCCCCCACCCAACCCCCCCCCCCCCCCCCCCCCCCCCCCTCCCCAACCCAACGAAGGGCTAAATCGTCCGCAGTAAACCCAAACTTCTCCAATTCTTTCCGTACAAATTCCACATCGTCCACAATCTTCATTTCCCACCTCCAAATTCAGAAGTCAACAACCGCCCTGCCATCGTGTCGGAACCGGACGTCGCAGACATAGTATCGTCTGTTGTTTCCCGTGACGATGACATGACCCTCTCTCAAATCAGACGCATAAACTTTATGGTTCATTCTTCGTCCTCTTAATCCAAGCTCCGCGTAGATTTATAAGCCCAAACCGCATCATTAGCATCATCGTAAACGTGGGCTTGTAGCTCCGTCCTATCACCCCAATCGGCCTCACGAAAAAACCGGGCAGCCGCAGCTTCCACCGATTCGGCCTGCAAAAATGTCAGGGTAATCTCTCCATCTGGTGCTGTAGATACGACACGATAAAGCTGAACCACTATTCACCCTCCTGCTTCCAACGCCCAACGTCACGCCACAACAAAAAATCAACGTGCTGCCTGTGTGTTATTGGTTTCGGACAAGGCTCGTCTGGGGTATATTCAAGACCCTCATAGGATAATTTCGTTTTCATCCGAAACCCGAGCCCACAAAAGGTGCTAGGACCGTCATGCAATAGGGCTCTACAACCATAACAGGTCCGTTTCACCCCTCACCCTCCTTCACAAACATACCGTCTACCATGCGGCCCTTGCGGTCTTTGATCTGCTCCCAAACCGCATCTTGGCACGCCTCAATACTGGTCCCTAACTGCGCGGCCAGAATAGTAAGTACAACAACCATGTCTCCGATGGCGTCTACAGCTTCCTAGGTGCTACCCCGCGCGATGGCAGCGCATAGCTCGCCGAACTCCTCCCCTAACTTGATGGTCTGGTTCTTGGGGTCGCTGCCGTGGATCAGATTACGAGCCGCCGCCCACCGCACGACGCGCTCGTTGGTATTCACTGGTCGCACTCCGTATTTTTCGCCCGGTACTTCGCTTCCTTGCCGACACACCGTTCGTAAACGGGCGCTATCTCGTGGCAGAATATGTCAAAAATCCCCTTAACGCGGTCGTCGTAACTAAGAGCGGTAGACTTGTACTCCTGGAACATCTTGGCAAGCGCCAAGTAGACGCTCTGCACATCATCTCCGCTTTCCTGGTTGTCGAACGCATCGACGATGCTCTGGGGGTAGCGCAGGATTTCGCGCTCAGCATCAAAGATTTCGGACTCACGCTCGGCGGCGCGGTCCTCTCTCAACTCGGCGAGGTTGAGCAACTGTTCGCCGGTAGCAAACTGGGGGTAGCATTCCATTTCGGTCTCCCAAGTGCCGCGCCGGGATGGGCGGCTTCCATGGGTTGTATTATACGGCTGAGTGGGACCCGATGCAAGTCTTTTCTTTAGGTAGCGCCGACAGCAGATCAATCACGGACTTACGCAACTGATCCAGGCTCCCTGTGTTCCACACCTCGGGCACGCCCTCTACCCGCCGCCATAGGGTATCACTGCGATGGTCTCGCAGAATCTCGTGACCAGGGCGCCGAACGATGAGTGGTACTGCGACAATTTGCAGTTCGTTGGAGAACCGGACATCCGAGATCACCACGTCACCGCCCTTATCTACCAGCCTCCGTACCCAGTAATCCGCGTCCTGCGCCCGACGGTATTCCATACCCCATAGCTCCAACACACGACGAGGGGAGAGCGCGGACATCACCGACACCCCTACCTCCCGACACACCTGTACAAAGGCGTCGTCCAAGCAGAATCGTGGGGAGAGCCGCAGAGAAGGCTTCTCTTTCCATTTCCGGTCGCGAAGGTAGTCCTCACTCACCTCAAACGCTTCCGCTACCTCCGCATACAACGCATCGGCAAAAGCATGCTTCCGCACCACTCCGCCAAAAAACTCGACGATCATATCCGCGACGGTATCTTTACCGGCGTTGGCAGGCCCGAGTAGCCCTATTTGCAAAACCATCTGTTATCCCCCATAAAACGAGTGGCAAGTCGCCGCTAGCCGCCTCAAACTTCCTTGTACTCCGGGCACTCCTTGACGGGACACCGCCCCCGACACAAACCGCTGGGCTTGGTAGGGAACTCTCCGCGTACTACACCACGCAAAACCGGCTTTGCTTTTTCTCGCACCTGTTCTTTTAAGCGGTCCACGTCGGCTCTGGTGTAGTCTTTCTTGGTGTGGGTATTAGTCTTTAACCAGACGTACATACCACGTATCTTCTGAACGTCGGGATGGTGGATGAACGTAGCCAACGCAAACAAATCCATCTTGCCAAAGTCGTCCGTAGCGTCACCCATCTCCCACGCAACCACAAACGCCCGACCGCCCTCCAAAAGCGCCAAGTAGTTCGCCGTATCGTAATAAGCAACGTCCGGCGCCGAGAAATCACAGGGCTCAAAATCTTTGGTCAGCCCCCACTTCCATTCCGCTTTCGCGTCTTGGGCTTTGATGGAGTTCAAATAGGGGATGGCGTTCTGTGCAACCGGCTCCGTTATACCTGCGCCATGGGTAATATAATCCCCAATCTGCTTACGACACTCGTACCCCCAAATCGTCTCGGCGCTACTTTCGTTTATTACGTCCTGGAGGACGTGTAGGTGTTGGAATTGACGAGGGCAAGTACCAAAGGTACTTATGCTGGAATAGGACAAAGGGAAAGTGATGGTCTGAATATCTTCGGAGCGCGACTGTAAAGACGTGACCTCAATCCCCTCCACCCCTTCCACATGGGCGCGCAGCCCTTCGTCGTCCGTCATCACCGTGAACGGGGTCATCTTGGCCCGCGATAGATACGTATCAAACTCCAAATCCGTGTCGTCATTCCGCAGCACCAAGCCATCCTTGGTCATTTTGATGATGGCATACACCGCCGTCTTACTCACTAGCCTTCCAAGTTCTTTCATGCTATTGCTCCGGTCTTTTTGTTAGGGAATTTCGCCAATTCAGGGAGTATCAAGTCATGACACCTGCTCTGCATGATCCATAAGCCACATTCCGCCAAAAAACAGGACTATTCCTGTTACGCTCTCGGCGGGGCTCTCGCTTTCTACCCCCCTAAAAAACAGGAACACACCAGCCGCCAAAGAGACGAAGCCAACAATTCGTAGCCCGATCTGCAAGGGGGTCATCCCAACACCCCCGTCAACTTCCGCAGCTTCTCTCGATCCTCCAGCAGCGCCGGTAGCTCGGCCATAATTACAGCAAAGGATTCTCGTATCCTCGCGTCTCGGTACCGATCAGCCATCTCGCTCGGGTCCCCCTGGCAAATTTCCCACTTCGGCTCCTCAGCGGGGTCGGCTTCTGGTTCGTGCGCTTCGACATCGGGTGATTGCGTCTCTGAGACTGGTCTTTTTGTGAGCGTATCTCTCCAGTTCTTGTTAGGTTTGCGGCGACATAAAAAAACTCGCCCATTACGACAAACCCAAGCGCCAAATTCTCCTTCGGATGGAAAAGGTTTATTAATAAATACGTGAATACAACCGTGTTCATCCTGCGCCACCCAGTCGTACCCTTCGGGCACTTTGCTCCAGTCTATGTCCAACATGTCACTTCTCCTGTGCTGTATCCATGAAGAGTATTATACGGCGCGGTGGGACCAAATGCAACCCTTTACTTCCCCGCGTAGCTGTCCAAAATCTTCGCTTCCGCCGCCACGGGCAAGTCTGGCGCCCACGCGGGGGGCTTGGACATGATCTCCAGCAACGCGCTACGAGCGTCCTCTGCATCTTGCTCTGGGACCACGGACACGAGCTCGTCATGCACCGAGTGGCATACAGGTACGCCTGCTTTGACCGCTTCTATCCAAACATCTCGAAGTAGCGCTCGGGCGGTGGCTTGCGTCGCATTCTCTGCGAGGCGCGCAGAGTAGGTATGCTGAATCACGCCTTTCTGTCGGTACAGTATCCGTCCGCGCTCGTCGTCTGAGTAGCGCAGGTGTGGAAAGGGAAGCAGGCTGCCGTCAGGGAGGCGCAGGGTCATGGTAGGTACGCCCTGATAGGTTTCTTCTACCCACTCACAGTGTTCGCCGCCGTCCAATGCGCCCATGCGCTTCCAAAACGCCACGATGTTCCGGTTCGCTTCCCGATAAATATCCACCAGCCGCATCGCCGCGCCATAGTGCCACAGGATTGCCAGGTCTTTCTGGAGGGGCAACATCAAGCCTTCCCACCAGGCTTTCGCGTCTTGTAGCTTCTCTGGGTCATCCCCGGCTTGTTCCTTACGCCAGTCTTTCTGCCGCTGAAGGCGGTCCAGTACCCATTCCCGCTCAACGCCGAGTCCTTCGGCGGTCTCCCGATCCAACAACACCGCCGGACCCATAAGGCCGAGACGAAGTAGCCGCTCCAACACCGCCCAACCAGCGGAGTACCCCAGACCAAGGATCGTTACTTTACTGACCTGCCGTTTAAGCCCATGCTCATCTTTGATAACTTTGTCCGGCAGCCCCGCGAGGGAGGGCCAGATTTTCTTCGCCTGCTCAATGTACACATCTTTGTTGGCACGGAAAGCGTCTAGCAGATCGTCCTCTCCTGCCAGCCACGCCAGCACCCGTGCTTCAATGGAGGAGAAATCACACACGACGATCTTATGCCCCGGTGGAGGGACGATAGCGGAGCGGATCAAGGAGCCGCGCGGAAAATTCTGTTGATTCAACTTGTTCTCACCCGACCACCGACCTGTGTTCTGCGCCCCGTAATAGCGAAGGTATACCGGCATCGGGAATGTATCCTGGCCCTCCAGGTTCAGCCGCAGCATCCGCTCCGAACGGGTCCGTAAGATCGTGCTGCCGAGTCGCACTTTCATGAGTAGCAGATGCTTGATGAGCGTTTCATGGTCCGCAACGCTGATATTTTCCTCTACGTCCGTGTCCTCGGTGATGCCGTACCGCTCCAGAAGCTGGAGGAACGCCGTGTCGCTCTTCGCCATGGCCCAGGTTTCTTTGCCCGTGGTCGGGGAGATTTTCTTGGGCACCGCAACCCCATGCGTCTCCAGCAGCTTCGGGAACTTGACACGCGACCGGATGATGGTCTCCAGCTCCTTTGTGCTGATCCGTAACGCCGCAGCCACCCCGCTCAACAGGGTATCTTCTTTCCGTAGCTCGTCGTGGTGGCATTGCTCCAGCACAACGCGGTCCAAGCAAAGCACCGGCCTCGTATTCCGATCCAGCGCAGGGTCCACCAGAAGTAGCTTCAGCGTGTAGTCCATGACCTGTAACTCTTTGCGTAGCAGCTCACGCCCTAGGCGCCCAGTCCCTTCGCGCAGCAAATCCCGCAGCAGTCCTTCCGTGATCCGGGCGTCGTTGATCGCGTATTGCACCAGTGCCTCATACTCCTCCGGCGTCAGTTCCCGCTTACCCTTGGTGTTCGCCAGTCCCTCGGTCTTTTGCCCAGTCAGCGCATTGAGGTTTAGTAGGGTGTAATTCCCGCGCAGCAGTGCTGCAAGCCCCATGCTGTCAATGAAACTGAACCGCTTTTGGTGAAACAGCGCCGACAGCCGGTAATGACGCGCGACAACGGTCAAATCAAACAGACTGTTGTGGGACACCAATATGGTCCGATCAGGCAGGGACGCAAAAAACTCTGGCACGTCATCCTGCCCAAGAAACTCCGCAGGCACACCCCCACATACGGCCATGCCGTGAACCAAAAACCGCTCGTCGTCCACGTAGTCCGTGTAGCTCATAGTTTTTACGCTGTACTTAGCAGAATAGAACGTCTCGAAGTCGAAAACGACGGTTGTTGTTTTATTCAATTCTCACCTCCACCAAAAAGGCCCGGGAGTGCCGGGCCAAAATCGTCAATTTCCGAACGTATATCCAACCCCTGCTGCTACCGCAGTGTGGCCGTACTGACCAAACCCACCGGACACGCCCACGTTCGCATTCCAGCGGCGAGTGATCTGGTACGTTGCTTTTGCGCCAATCGCCTGCTGACCGTCATAGGTTCCCATCTCCGCACCGACATACACCTGACCCGGAGCGAGGACGGGGGAACTGGGCATGGCGAGAGCTGCGGCGATACCCGAAGCGGCAAACTGCTCCGCGTTCTCCTGCGCCTGATTTGCTGCGCCTTGAGCATACTGCTCTGCGTTGGCTTGAGCCTGCGCCGCATATCCTTGCGCGTTGACGTTGGCCTGTTGCAGAGTCGCTTGGTCCCCAGAGTTGGAGTAATTCTCCGCTGCCTGATACGTGGCTTGATTGACCTCGTTCGTGTAGCTGTTAGCCGCAGTGAGCGTCTGGGTAGACTTGACGTTGGTGTACTGCTCGGAAGTAGAAAGGGTAGTCTTGTCCCCCGCGCTAATCTGTTGGTCCACCTTCGTGTAGTTCACCACGCCGTTCTTGCCAGGGATACCCTGTGGTCCTCGCGGTCCCTGTGGTCCCTGTGGTCCCTGTGGTCCCTGTGGTCCCTGTGGTCCCTGTGGTCCCTGTGGTCCCCGTACTGGCTCTTTGTGAAAATGATAGTGCTTCGGGATGAAGTGAGACGGTATAACCGGCTCGGGGATGACTACATGGTCCCCCCATCCAGTCCCTGCCACTGCACTGCCCATACCCAGCGATGCTACTGCTACCAATACCGCAACTCGCTTCAACATGCTACTTCTCCTTAGTCAACCAACCCGTGTGTACCCAGATTCAAATGCCTCTGCCGGGGAAAATGACTCGTAGCCGTCTTCATAACGGACGTAGTAGCCGCCGACGTGAGGCTTGTGCTTTTCCATAAACTCTTGGCTGACCGTTACTTGCGTGCCATCGCCTTCTAAGATGCGCGGTGGTAACGGCTTACCATTCACTGCTTCCTCAGCCAAATAAATATCCAAAATCTTGAACGCCCGAACGGTCTTGTGACACTTGTACTTCGGCATTTTTCCCATTTCTTCACACATCGCTCTTCTCCTTCTTCCAACGGTCATCCACGCTATCTTCACTAAGATAACCCCCCACATTAAAATTACTCC
>JAKBXD010000096.1 GCA_021840785.1 Pseudomonadota bacterium | reverse complement strand
GATGCCGTCGCTGTGGCGCGTCGCCATGAAGGGCTGCTCGTGGCTGAAAGGCCGGGCATCCACCCGCGGAGATTCCATCCGCGACACGTCGACGTCCGCACCATGCGTGCCCGCATAGCGGAGCAGGGCCTGTTCCAGAGGGTCACCGATACCGCTCTTATCGTTGCGTAGTTGGGCGTCATTACACAAAATCATGACCCGCAGGGCACGTTGCAGCAGGGCAGGGGAGTCATCGGCGAGGGCCAGGTCCTGCACGGTCATACGATTCTCCGTCAGGGTGCCCGTTTTATCGGTGCAAATGACGGTAACCGTGCCCAGGGTTTCCACCGCCGGTAACCGACGGACGATGGCGCCCCGTTGCGCCATGCGCTGCACACCCAGCGCCAGGGTCACGCTAATTATCGCTGGCAGCCCTTCGGGAATAATGGCTACCGCCAGACTGATGGCGGCGAGCAGGGCGAATTCCAGCGCTTCGCCTCGCCACCAGGCGATACCCGCCGCGATGGCCGCCAGAAGAACGACGGTGAAGGCGAGCGTCCGCGACAAGCGGCTGATGCGCTCCAGCAGAGGCGAGCGCATGCTCAGGGTAGTTCCCATGAGCTGATGGATACGGCCTATTTCGGTGGCACTGCCGGTGGCGGTCACCTGGCCAACACCATCTCCCCCGGTCACCAGCGTTCCGGCCCGCAGCAGTAACTCGCCCGCGTCGCCAGAAGTGGTTTTATTCACCGGGACGGATTCCCCCGTCAGCAGGGATTCGTCCACCCGCAGGGCATGCGCCTCCAGCAAGCGCATGTCCGCGCTGATGCGTGCGCCATTTTCTACCCGCACCCAGTCGCCGGGCACCAGTGCTTCCGCGGGCAGCTGCTGCCAGCCGTCATCGCGGCAGACCAGCACCTGCGGGGCGAGAAAAGATTGCAGTGCCTGCACGGCTTTCTCCGCGCGGTTCTCCTGAACAAAGCCGAGCAGGGTGTTGATCAGGATCACCGTGCCGATGACCGCGCCGTCTACCAGATGTCCGAGTACCAGCGATAAGAGTGCAGCGGCCAGCAGAATCGCGATGAGGGTGTTGCGAAACTGCGCCAGCAGCTGTTGCCACCAGCGCGGCGCATGGGCCGTGGGCAGGCAATTGGGTCCGTATTGTTGCTGCAACGCCGAGGCCGCAGCGCTGCTCAGACCGCATGCCATTGAATTATGCTCCGTGGCGTCCATGTTGATCCCTCCGATCGCGTAAAAGCAGAAATTACGGTGGACTCAGTAGCTGCAAGGACCATTGGCCGTTCTCCCAGCGCCCGATTTGTGCGCCATCAGCATTCCAGGCACCCAGCACCATGCGCCGTCCCGCCGGACCCCGCTCCCAAACGGGACGATGGGTATGGCCGTGAATCAAAATGTCATAAGGGGCACCATCCAGCGCGAAAGCACCCTCCCCGTGCAGGGCTGCGGCGATGCTCTGCGGATTGGCATCGATTATGGCTGGTGCCTTGGCTCGCACTTCCCGGCTACTGCCGCGCCGCAATCCGCGGGCGATACGTTGGAGCCAGGCATAAGGCAGGCGTCCCAGCGTCAGGCGAGTCAACGGATGGCGGATCACCCGGCGAAAACGCTGATAACGATGATCGTCGCTACACAGCAAATCACCATGGGTCAGCAGGATACGCCGATCACCCAGTTGCAGCAGCGCCGGATCGGGCAGAGCGATGATCCCGAACTGCGCCAGAAAGGCGGCATCCAGAGCAAAGTCCCGGTTACCGACCATGAGGTACACCGTGGTGCCCTGCTTCTGCAGATCATGGAGCAGGGCAAGGATTTCCGCATAAGGCGCTTCCGCCGCCTGCTCCTGATGCACCCAGTAGTCAAACAGATCGCCCAGAATAAAAACAGCCCGCGCAGCCCGGCCCTCGCGCAAACAAAAATGGCGGAAGAGGGCGGTCAGCGCGGGCTGTGCGGAGCACAGATGCAGGTCAGAGATAAACAGCACGGGGCCGTTATCAAAGTCTGCACCGTGCACCGTTATGGACTCAGGCCGCAGACAGACGCTCACCCTTGTCGATGGAAATGGTCTCCTTGGGAACGTCCTGGTGCATACCCTGGTTACCAGTCGGGCTCTTGGCGATGTCGTCTACCACATCCATCCCGTTGACGACCTTGCCGAAAACGGCATAACCCCAGCCCGATCCTGAGGGCGTCTTGAAGTTGAGGAAATCATTGTCTGTCAGATTGATGAAGAACTGCGCGGTGGCGGAGTGGGGATCGTTGGTCCGTGCCATGGCGAGCGTACCCCGCGCATTCTTCAGACCATTCTCCGCCTCATTGGCGATGGGCGCATGGACCTTTTTCTGCTGCATGTCCGCCGTAAAGCCGCCGCCCTGAATCATGAAGCCGGGTATCACGCGATGAAAGATGGTGCCGTCAAAAAAACCCTCATCGACATACTTCAGAAAGTTCTCGACGGTGTTGGGCGCTTTGTCGGCGTCCAGCTCGATGACGATATCACCCTTGTTGCTGTGCAGTACTACTTGCGGATTTGCCATGAACACTCCTCAGAATTCAGGGCATCAGCGCCCCGATGGAAAAATTCACCACTCAGGCCAGCGGCGACGAAGGCCAAGAGTAAAGCGACAGAGCGGGCCTTGTCGATACCCGGACCCGGCTCGGGAGGGTAGAACGCCGTCGTTGCGATAAAAAGCCAAACCCGCATCCGCAGCAACCACAAAAACGCCTTCTTCACGGTGCACTGGAACCGCGTTTGCTAAAGTGATGCATGTAGGCTCTCATGGTACTGTCCGCCACCGCCTGATGAATTGCCACATAAAATATCAGCAGGCTCAAAATGGCTACCGCCGCCATGCCGGAAAAAAATCCAAGCACCCCCGTTCCGCCCAGAATCGCCGGGCTCAGCCAGCTGATTCCCCACAGACCCAGAAAATAGGGGATAATCCACCACATATACTGCCATCCCATTGCGGACCACCGTCCTTTCCGCCAGATGCCGGTGAGCGCGTAAAAAATTAGCAGGGCGAACAAAGTGCCGAAAATGAAGTTCAGGGTGTTCAGACCCGCCCAGAACACGATCCAGCTTGCCACGACGAAGGTGAGAGGTGCGATAACTGGTGCCGCCCACAAGCGAAAGGGTCGCTCCAGGTCAGGCATCGCCCGACGTAACTGAATCAGCGCGATGGGACCGATGATATAGGACAGTACCGTCATAGAAGCGATGTAACCCACCATTTTCTGCCAGGAGGGAAACGGAAAAAAGAAGATCGCACCGACAACGTACAGCAAAATCAGGCTGGCCCAGGGGACACCATGCCGATTGATGCGCGCGACCCACTTGGGCAACGCCCCGGTATCGGCGGTCGCCAGGGTAACCCGGGCTGCCGTGGTGGTATAAATCAATGCGGTCCCGCCCGGCGATACAAACGCATCGACGTACAGCAGCACAGCCAGCCAACCGGCTCCCACCGCAGCAGCAAGGGCGGCAAAAGGACCATTAATTCCCGAAAAATGGAGGCGCCGCCAACCCCCCGCCGCCAAATCATCAGGATGTATCGCACCGATAAAAGCCACCTGCAAGGCGATATAAATTCCCGACGCAATCAAGACAGATGCGATAACGGCAATCGGTACATCCCGTTTCGGGTTTTTACTTTCCCCCGCCAGGTCGATAGCGTGACGGAAACCCAGCAGGCTGAAAATCACACCGCCGGTGGCCACGGCAACGAACATTCCGTGAAAATCTGCCGCTGCATTCTGTGCATGCACTACGAAATTACCTGGGTGCCACGATGTGGCGAGCAATACCCCAACCGTCAGCACGGGAATCGAAATTTTCCACCAGGTGGCACCATTGTTGATTTTCAACACCCAGCGTACCACCAGAAAATTGATGGCAACAAAGAAGGCTAGCAATACCAGCGCGATGGCGAAACCCTTGCTGCTGAGCAGGTCGGAATGCTGCAGCAATAATCCCGGCAGGTAATTATTAGCGTAAGTCAGTATGGCCGTAACTTCGATGGGCGCGATGGTCGCGTAAGAAAGAAAGAGAATCCAGCTCCACATATGGCCGACGATCGGGCCGTTTCCCACGTGCGCCAGATGAACCACTGCACCCGCCCGGGGAATCAGCGGACCAAGCTCTGCAAAGACCAGCGCCAGCAAAAGGATAGCGAAGGCGCCGATCATCCATGAACCGACCGCATAGGGACCTGCCTGCTGTGCCGTATATAGTGGCCCAAACAACCATCCAGAACCAATTGAAGCGCCCACACAGGCCAGTATGAGGCCGTGCAGAGAACCTTCTCGCCGCAGCTTCCCTTTTATGGTCCGAGGTTTTACGGATGCCATTATTTCTCCTGGAATGCGCGTCATGGAAACCATACAAATTTTTAACATAATTTGTATTGAATTAACAAAACAGATGCGCCATTGGCGATTTTTTGAACCGCCTCGACAGCACAACGACTCCTGTCAGGAATCGTTAGGTGATCGTTTTCATAGGCAAAATGGCGATGCCACGGTCGGCATCGTGCCGACCCCACCGTACCAGTAGAGTTTTGCTTATGTCAAGGATGGCTTATTGCAATACTTCGCTGGTGATAAGGATTATCATGGATGTTGCGTAGCCGCCACACCAGCATGGAAAGCAATAATATTGAAAACCAAAGCAGTCATACCGGATATATATTTCCATGAAAAGCAGAGGGAAACCAGACGGGGGGCACGCTTTCATATGGCATTGAATATATTTTAAAACAAGCACTAACATAATAAATGTTATGAATTATTCATGGTATATCATTAATTTGAATCTCGGCGTGGCAATGGAGCAACGCAAAAATTATCATGGGCACAACTATTTATCCATTATGTGCACATGGTTGGCATCACAAAAAAATCATGTTACGGTACATTTCATGTGAAGGTTGATGTGGATATGCACTACGCCATTATCTTTGCTACTATTAACGCAATTCTGTTAATAGTTATTTAGAAACCCATAGAGAGGAGTACCTATGAAAAAGTATTTGACACTTCGCATTTTGTTGGGAGCAGGTGTTTTTGCCTGTGGCAGTACCTTGGCCCTCGCAAGTATGGGTAGTTCCATGGCCACACAGCAGCAATCTTCGAGTTCGGCCATGCCGTCGAGTCAGGGCAGCCCTGCGCCCAAGATGTCGGCGCAGCCCTCTCCAGGCCCTAAGGTGGGGCCCGGAGAGTTACATCATTTTGCTGCGGCGATCATAGCGGTCCGACCGATCAATCAAAAAATCCGTCGTGACCTCGCTACGCAAAAATTGACGCAGACCCAGCATCAACAATTGATTCAGGCATATACTCGGAAGGTTAAAACGGTACTGACGAAGAATCATCTCTCACCAGTTGCCTACGAGACGTTAATGAAAAAGGCGCAAACGAATCCGGCATTCGCGCAGCGTGTCGAAACCGTAATAAAGGCGCATGGCGGGTAGAAAGTTTTCTTGCCGCCCGAGGGGCTTCGTCAACGGCGATAGCCTCGCGGGCATTGTTAATCACTTTTATCGACGATTTCGCAAACCAAGGTGCCGCGCGCCAGGGTTGCGCTGATTTGCGCATGCACAGCGACGGACTCGCTGCCATAAATAATCTCGCCAGACCCGTCGCGAAGGACGGCAAAACCACGCTGCAGCACGGCCAAGGGGTCCAGTAGATGTAAGGCCGCCACCTGCCGCTGCTGCTGCGCCTCGGCACTGGCCAATTTCTTGTCTATCGCCTGAATCAACGCGGTGCGCCGGGTTTTCAGCATCTCATTCAGACCTTGCAAGCGCTGGCGAGGGTCTTGCCGCAAACGTCGCGCCTGGAGAACCTGCAGTCGTTCGCCCCATACGGTCTGCTGGCGCTGCATGGCCTGCCGTAAGGCCCCACGCACCAGACGCAAACGGCGTTCAGCATCCCGCACCCGCTCGCCGGGGTGACGAAGGCGCAGTCGCAAATAATCGAGGCGCTGGGTTGCGTCCCGCAGCGTGCGCTGCATGGACTGCTCCAGTTGTCGGCGTTGTGCCTGCACCTGCGGCAACCACTCAGCGCGGTCGGGACTTATCGCTGCCGCCGCCGCGGTGGGGGTCGCTGCCCGCAGATCACCGGCGAAATCGGCAATGGTGAAATCAATTTCATGACCAATCCCTGTCACCACAGGTACCGTGCAGGCACGGATCGCCCGCGCCACATTTTCTTCATTAAAACACCACAGATCCTCTGCACTGCCGCCGCCACGCGCCAAGATCACCACGTCTTCCCGTTGTCTACTGGCGATGCGACCTAGCGCCGTGCAAATCTGTGCCGCCGCCTGATCGCCCTGCACCAGCACCGGATAAACCATTACCGCGAGCATGGGCCAGCGCCGCGCCAGCGTCACCCGGATGTCATGCAGCGCTGCCCCGTTCGCGGAAGTGACCACGGCAACCCGCTGCGGCCAGCGGGGAAGGCGCCGCTTCAACTCCGGCGCAAAAAGCCCTTCGGCCGCGAGTTTGTCCTTCAATGCCGCAAAGCGCGCCTGTAAATCCCCCTCACCGGCATCCAGCAATTGCTCGACAATCAACTGAAATTCGCCGCGTCCCTCATACAGGCTCGGCTGAGCCAGTACCTGCACCTGCATGCCATTGTGCGGCTGTATCCGCGTATAGGTATTACGCTGACGGAACATCGCACAGCGCACCTGCGCCCGAGCATCCTTCAACGAAAAATACCAGTGTCCCGATCCGGGACTGCTGAAGTTGGAAAGTTCACCCTCTACCCTCAACAGCGGGAAATTCCCCTCGATAATTTCGCGGACAGCACCGTTCAGTGCGCTGACGGTAAGTATTGGGTTCTGCGAATTACTCATGGTCATAGCATACTCTCATGGCTGATGGGACGAAGATCAGGAGCTCTTGACCCTGGTCCCCTCCGCGTTCTAAGGTCAGCATAATACATTTTTCTATCATTCGGGTGGTCCCGCATAGTTGGCGCATTTCCGCGCGAACACCCCACTTAAAAAGGGAGTTATTATGGCCGTAATAGAGCTCACGCACGCCAATTTTGAGACCGTTGTCACCGATAATGATATGGTAATCATCGACTTTTGGGCCGCATGGTGCGCACCCTGCAAGGCCTTTGCCCCCACCTTTGAGGCGGCTGCGGAAAAATA
>JAKBXD010000095.1 GCA_021840785.1 Pseudomonadota bacterium | reverse complement strand
TGGCTATCCTGTTGTTTTTATTGGCGTCCCCATGGGGGTTCGAACCCCAGTTACCGCCGTGAAAGGGCGGTGTCCTAGGCCACTAGACGATGGGGACGTGGACAGCGCTAGGAATCCTACACAGAACAGGCGCACAGGGCAAGTGTTGTTTTTTGGAAATTGCGGATGCACACGCGTAGCCCAGGGGGTATCTCTTCAGGTAGACTAGGCCTCTCGCAATTCAAAAATCCAGGATAAAAGGACTTATGGACGAACAAGAAGCAATTTTTATGATCGAGCGCATTTACGTGAAGGACATCTCTTTTGAGTCGCCCAATGCGCCACTGAGTTTTGTGCAGACTGAAGCGCCGACCGTGGATGTGGGACTGAATACCACCAGCAACGGAGTGGAAGGGATGGACGACCTTACCGAAGTGACGCTGACCGTCACAGTCAAGGCTAAGGCGGGCGAAAGCACTTACTTTGCAGTGGAGGTTCAGCAGTCCGGTTTGTTTCGCATTCAGAACATTCCGGAGGAGCACATGCCCGCCCTGATAGCCGTGCACTGTCCGACGATACTGTTTCCTTACGCGCGGGAAGTGGTGGCAGATATGGTAGGCCGTGGTGGTTTCCAGCCTTTGCATCTGCACCCGGTCAACTTCGAGGCCCTGTATCAGCAGGCACAGGTCCAGCAACAGAACTACACGACGCAATAAGGCATGCGTTGGGCGGTGCTGGGGGGCGGTCACTGGGGGACCGCCCTGGCGGTTTATCTGCTCCGGCAGGGGCATACAGTGCAACTCTGGGGGCGCTGTGCCAAGCGTTTGCCCTGCCAGCCCGACCGTGTCGATCTTTTCCCCATATTCCCGCAGTGCGCGCGACCTGAAAACCTCTGCTGCACAGTGGATCTCGGCGTTGCTGTACGAAACACTGAGGGTATCGTACTCGCCATACCCAGCCATGCCTTGCGCGCTTTGACGACGACTTTGCGCGCTTACCTGCCACCCGCTGCGCTGCTGGTCCTCGCCAGTAAAGGGTTGGAAATGCAGACTACCTTGCGCCTTGATCAGGTCTTGCGGGAGACCGTGCCGAATGTGCCGCTGGTGGTGCTTTCCGGGCCCAGTTTTGCTCATGACCTGATCCTGGGTAAACCACTGGCGATGACGGCGGCGTCCACCAGCCCGGCCTACGCCCAGCGGGTCGCCGAGGCCTTTGGCAGTGCGCAGATGCGGGTCTACACCAGTGATGATGTGGCGGGCGTCTGTCTGGGTGGGGCGATCAAAAATGTGCTGGCGATTGCCGCCGGCATTTCTGATGGATTGGGAAATGGCGATAGTGCGCGTGCCGCGCTCATCACTCGCGGGATGGCAGAATTACATCGTCTGGGAACGGCGCTGGGGGGGCGAACAGAAAGCTTCATGGGCCTGGCCGGTGCCGGCGACTTGATCCTCACGGCCAGCAGCGACCTCTCGCGGAACCGGCGGGTGGGTGTAGGCCTAGGCCGCGGCCTGAGCCTGGAAGCGGTGCTGCGCGAGATCGGTGAAGAAGCCGAGGGTGTGTGCACGGCGCAAGCACTGTTTCAGCTTGCACAGCGTCTGGGCGTGGATATGCCCATCACCGAGCAGGTGTATCGCGTGCTTTTTGAGGGTACGGCGCCGCGCGTTGCGAGCGATGTGCTGATGCATCGCGCCCGGCGTTCCGAATTGCGCATGCCGCCCGATGTCACGCTTTCCTCTGGTGAGTCGTGATGAGTCTGCCCAGGATGGGGCCGTGGGTCTGCAAGACTTGCAGAATGGGCCTGGGATCGTTACATTGCCGCCAGATGACAGGGTGTTTTGCACACCCGGATAAATAGAACAAGGAGTTTGGATGTCACCAGACAGAACCGCATGTTGACGGCAGCGCTGGCGCAGGCTTTGGCGTACCAGGCGCAAAGTCTTCAGGCCGTTTCGCGGACCTTTGCCTTGACGATTCCTCAGTTGCCGGAAACCTTGCGAGACGCGGTCGGTAATGGCTACCTTTTATGCCGGATTGCCGACACTATCGAAGATGATCCGGATTTGCCCTGGGAAAAAAAAGCCTACTGGCAGGCGGAGTTTCTCAAGGTGGTGGAGGGTGCGGGCGATGCCACCGCTTTTGCCGCGGCTTTTGGGGCGGATCTGTCGGCAGCGATGCCGGAAGCCGAGCATGATCTGATTCGTCATACCCCTGAGGTCGTTGCCATTACCCATAGCTTCACCCCGGCGCAGCGGTCTGCGCTGTCTCGCTGCGTGCGGATCATGGGGATGGGGATGGCGGAGTTCCAGCAGCACGCTTCGTTGCAAGGGCTTGCGGACATGGCGGAGATGGATCGCTACTGCTATGTAGTAGCGGGCGTCGTCGGCGAAATGCTCACCAGCCTTTTTGTGGAGTATGAACCGCGACTGGCACCGCATGACGCGGAGATGCAGCAGCTTGCGGTATCTTTCGGGCAAGGTTTGCAGATGACCAATATCCTCAAGGATGTCTGGGATGATTGGCAGCGCGGTGTGAGTTGGATGCCACGCGCAGTGTTCCAGCGTCATGGTTGCGATATTACCGCAGTACGGCCCGGTGGCCATGACCCGGCTTTTGCGGCGGGCCTCAATGAATTGCTGGGGATGGCCGCCGGGCATTTGCAGAATGCGCTGCGTTATACGCTGCTGATTCCGGCCGAACAGACGGGGATGCGTGATTTCTGCCTCTGGGCTATTGCCATGGCGGTGTTAACGTTGCGGCGGATCTCCGAAAATCCCGCTTTTGCTTCCGGGAGCGAAGTAAAAATCAGCCGGAGCACTGTGCATCGGGTGGTGTTCCTGTCGCGCCTGCTGCATCGCTCCGACACGCTCTTGCAACTGAGCTTCCGGGTGGGTGTCAAACCACTGGCGCTGTCTCCTGCCGCAGGACGAGCATGAATCGTATCCTGCAACCCATGCGTTATGGCGCGAGTATTTTTCGCGCGCCGCTGGATCGGGTCATTGCCGAGGCGCGTGCCGCCCTTGGCGGTCTGCAGGCGGAAGATGGCCACTGGTGCTTCGAGTTTGAAGCGGATTGCACCATCTCCGCCGAATATATTCTGATGCAGCACTACATGGATGAGCGCGATGGGCCCCTGGAGGCCAAGATTGCCGTCTATCTGCGCAATAAACAAGCGGATCACGGCGGCTGGCCCCTCTATTACGGTGGTCCTTTTGACCTGAGCGCTTCGGTGAAGGCTTATTACGCCCTCAAGCTGGCAGGGGATAATCCGGAATTGCCGCATATGCGGCGCGCCCGTGAAGCAATCCTGGCGCATGGCGGGGCGGAACGCGCCAATGTGTTCACGCGCATTACCCTGGCACTGTTCGCCCAGGTGCCGTGGCGGGCGGTACCCTTTATTCCGGTGGAAATCATGCTGTTGCCGCGCTGGTTTCCCTTTCAAATTTATAAAGTGGCGTCATGGTCGCGCACGGTGATGGTGCCACTGTTTATCTTGTGCAGCCTCAAGGCGCGTGCCAAAAATCCATTGCAGGTGCATATCCGCGAACTGTTCCGGCGGCCGCCGGAACAGATTGCGGACTATTTCAGCCATGCCCGGCAAGGGATTGTGGCGAATCTCTTTTTGTCTCTGGATCGATTTTGGCGGTTGATGGAGGACTGGATACCCCAGCGTATCCGGTGCCGGGCCGTGAAGAAGGCGGAGGCGTGGTTTACAGCGCGGATCAACGGGGAGGATGGCCTGAATGGCATTTTCCCGGCCATGGTGAACGCCCACGAGGCTTTGGAGTTGCTCGGTTATTCGTCCGACCATGTCTATCGCCAGCAAACGGGGGCAGCCTTGCGCAAATTGGTGGTGGAGCGGGCGACCGACGCCTACTGTCAGCCCTGTGTGTCACCCGTCTGGGACACCTGTCTCGCGCTCCATGCGTTGCTGGAGCAGGATGGCGAGGTGTCTCCGGCGGTACAAAGCGGTATCCAGTGGCTCAAGGACCGGCAGATTGGTGCCGAACCCGGCGACTGGCGGGAGCAGCGGCCCAATTTGGCGGGCGGCGGTTGGGCCTTTCAATACGCTAATCCTTATTATCCGGATCTGGATGACACGGCAGCGGTGGGCTGGGCACTGGCGCGGGCCGGGCGTGCAGAAGATCGCGACAGTATCGAAAGGGCGGCGGACTGGTTGGCCGGCATGCAATCCAGCAATGGCGGATTTGCGGCTTATGATGTGGATAATACCCACTATTACCTCAACGAGATTCCCTTTGCCGATCACAAAGCCCTGCTGGACCCGCCGACGGCCGATGTCACCGGGCGCGTCGTGGCCTTTCTGGCGTATCTGGCGCGGCCACGGGATCGCGACATTTTGCGGCGTGCCGTGGCATACCTGTTGCGTGAGCAGGAGTCGTCGGGGGCATGGTTTGGGCGCTGGGGGACCAATTACATCTACGGAACCTGGTCCGTGCTTATGGCCCTGGCTGAGCTGGATGATCCTTCTCTGAAGCCCGCTATGGAACGTGCGGCGCATTGGTTGCGCGCGGTACAACAGAGCGACGGCGGCTGGGGTGAAAACAATGACTCCTACGGTGACCCCGGGCTTGCCGGCATGGGCCAGGCTTCTACCGCAGCGCAGACGGCCTGGGCCTGCCTCGGTCTGATGGCGGCGGGAGATCAGGATAGCCCCGCCTTGCATCGTGGTATAGCCTGGTTGCAGATGTATCAGGAAGAGGACGGTCGCTGGCCGGACATCTTCTTCAACGCGCCCGGGTTCCCGAAAGTTTTTTACCTTATTTATCATGGTTATAGCCTGTATTTTCCGCTCTGGGCGCTGGCCCGTTACCGGAATTTGGGATGCATTGCCGGCGATTAGGGGTGGTGGTGGCCTTGGACGCGGAGGCGCAGGCCCTCCATGCCGGCGCCCTGCGCCATGATGTGGTGGTAGAAGTGAACGCGCAGCTCTTGCTGGTGGTCTCGGGCATGGGACCGGAGCGGGCGATGGCGGCGGCGCGTACGCTGCTTGCCGCGGGCGTCGATGGATTGGTCTCCTGGGGTACGGCGGGTGCCTTGCAGCCGGCACGGAAGCCGGGAGATTTGCTGTTGCCGGAAGTTGTGTTTGGGGCCAGCAGCCAGACCTGGTCGGTGGATTTGGCATGGCGCGAGATTCTGGCGCAATCCCTGTCCCTTCCCGCTTATGCTGGAGGCCTACTCTCGGTGGCCACTCCCTGCGGCTCGGTGGCTGCTAAGTCAGCCTGCTTGTTGGATTTTCCATTAGCGCAAGGGGTGGATATGGAAAGTGGCGCCATTGCGGCGGTTGCCGATGCTGCGGGCAAGCCATTTGTGGTGATCCGCAGTATTGTGGACCCCGCGGATCAATCTCTACCAGACGCCGCCACGGGGAGCGTTGATGCATACGGTGGCCTGCAGGTGCTCAAACTCATGCGTGGGTTATTGCGCCACCCTGCTGTGTGCGTTGATTTAATGCGTTTGGGCGCGCAGATGCAGAAGGCGTTGAACACGTTACGCGCGGTTGCGCCGAGCCTGCAGGCGGGGAGGGTGGCATGAAGGCCTTGCTGACCGGCGCATCGGGTTTTGTGGGTGGTGCAGTATTGCGCCGACTGTTGGCCGAGGGGCTGGAAGTGCGGGTGTTGCATCGTGCTGGTGCCGATCCGAGCAACTGGCAGGGACTGAACGTGGAGTTGGTGGTCGGTGACTTGACGGATGGCCTCGCTCTGGATAACGCGGTCGCCGGTTGCCAGGCGGTCTTCCATGTGGCAGCGGATTACCGGATATGGGTACCTGAGCCGCATGCTATGTACGCCGCCAATGTAGGGGGTAGCGAACGCCTGGTGCGCGCGGCGCTCAACGCGGGTGTCGAACGGATCGTTTATACCAGCAGTGTTGCCGTACTGGGCCATTACGCCGATGGCCGGGAGGCGGATGAAGAGGTGCCATCTGATCTGAGCGCGATGATCGGTCATTATAAACGCTCCAAGTTTCTGGCGGAGGAGGCCCTGCGTACACTGTGCCGGAACGAAGGTGCCCCCATCGTCATCGTCAACCCCTCGATGCCCATAGGCCCGGCGGATCGCAAGCCGACCCCCACCGGGCGGATGGTGCGCGATGCCGCGGCAGGCCGTATGCCGGCCTATGTGGATACCGGTCTGAATGTGGTGCATGTCGATGATGTAGCCATGGGCCATTGGCAGGCGTTTACCGATGGTCGGGCGGGGGAGCGCTACATTCTCGGTGGCGATAACCTCCCGCTGGCGGCGATCCTCACCCGCATTGCCGGTCTCACCGGGCATCACTCGCCGTGGCTGCGCATTCCGCGGCGCCTGCTTTATCCCCTGGCCTGGGGCGCGGAGAGCGTGGTACGGCTGCGCGGTAAGGGGACGCCGTTGGTGACTGTCGACGAACTGCGTATGGCAGCGCACAAAATGTATTTTTCATCGGCCAAGGCGGAGCAGGCCCTGCGTTATACCCATCGTCCTGCAGAGGAAGCATTGCGAGATGCGGTACAATGGTTTGCCGATAACCACTATTTATAGCATGTCTGTCCATTTGCCCAGCGCAATTTTGGGGAACTCGTGCTCTGGTGGCTAGAGGCTATGGCGGCGTTGTTTTCTTTGGCTGCCATGGCCTATTTGTCGCTGGCGTTCTGGACGATGGGGCGCTGGCATCCGCTGTTGCCGGAGCGCGATGCCGGCGCCCCAGAAGAGGCCGTGTGCGACTGGCCCGGCATCAGTGTGCTCAAGCCTCTGTATGGCGATGGGGATTATCTTTACCCCGCGCTACGCAGTTTTTGCAAGCAGGACTACCCAATCTTCGAAATTGTTTTTGGCGTGCAGCGCCCGACCGATCCTGCTATCGCTGTGGTGCAACGTCTGCAGGCCGAATTTCCGGACTTATCCCTGCGCTGGGTATGTACAGAAACGCGTATCGGCAGTAATCCCAAGGTCAATAATCTGGCGGGTATCCTCGCCGCTTGTCATTATGATAGCCTGGTGATCAGTGACGCGGACATTACTGTCGGCCCCCATTATCTGCGCCGGATTTGCGCACCTCTGCAAAATAGGGAGGTGGGGGTGGTCACCTGCCTCTACCGGGCGTGTCCGGTGGCGACATTCTGGTCGCGGGTGCTGGCCAGTCAGGTGAACAGTCTGTTTCTGCCTTCGGTGCTGGTGGCGGCGCGCCTGGGTCCCAATATCTTCTGTGGCGGGGCGACCATGGCCTTGCGTC
>JAKBXD010000094.1 GCA_021840785.1 Pseudomonadota bacterium | reverse complement strand
TCTTACCGGAAAAGGATCTGGCGTGGCTCGTCGAAGGCTCTCCATCCTTTGAGGCGTATGTCTCGGCCCTATGGTGGGCACAGGATTATGCTCGCGTGAATCGAGAAGCGATGCTGGCGTTGTTATGGAATGCGTTGCGGTCGTTTCTCCCGGAATCCACGACGATCACGCTCGCCGTCAATTGCCACCATAATTATGTCGAACGATTTGAGGACGGGAGTTATGTGACCCGCAAAGGCGCCGTCTCTGCTCGCGCCGGAGAACTCGGAATTATTCCGGGATCGATGGGCACTGCGAGTTACATTGTGCGCGGGAAGGGAAACCCTGAATCGTATTACTCTTGTTCGCATGGAGCCGGTCGCCGCATGAGCCGCAACCAGGCCAAAAAGCAATTCACGGTAGAGGATCTGATTGCCCAGACGCAAGGTGTCGAAAGCCGCAAAGACGCGGCGGTCATTGACGAGATTCCAAGCGCCTATAAGCCGATTGACGCGGTGATTGCCGCGCAAGCCGACCTCATCGACCCTGTGGTACGCTTAAAACAAGTATTGTGCGTCAAAGGCTAACAGCGCTCCTATAACCCATTCAGCTATCGGATAAGACGAGGCTGATTGCATTCCTTCGGGGATGTGATCAGCCCTTTGTTTTGCGAAAGGAGTTGCCTTCATGGCCCACATTCCGCATCGTCGTCAACTCGTCGACCGACTCAAAGCTTATCCCTTCGACCATGCGCAGTTTCTGGAACTCACGCGCCAAGAACATCTGCTCACCGAGACCGCCCCGCTGCATCTGCCCACGGATAGTGTGGGGAGCGCCCGGATCGACGGCATGCCGCAAATGCGCGTAGCGATGGCCAGTGAACCGACCTTGCGCATTGTCATCAGTCGGGAGACGATCCGCGAACGGATGGCCGTTCGCCAAGCGGCCCTTGATGAGAAAATCCAGACCTTGGCCGACCGGTTGGAGCAATTCTGGGACTGGTGGAGTGGGCCGTCGACCGACATCGAGCACCTGTTCGTCGAATGGCGATATTGGAAGCATGCCAGTTATCAGCAAGTCGCCCGCTATTTTCTGGCGGATGGCGATCATTTGCGCGGCTATGTTCCTGATAGCGAAGGCAAAGTGATGCGCTTTGAGGATGATCTCCTTGCATCCTTCGATCGCCTCTGGTATCCCGAAGGAGTCGGGTAATGGAAAAATGAAGGAAAATAGAGCCTAAATGAGGGGTAAATAGGGGGCGTTTGTGGTAGACAGATAGTTTCGGCCTGCTATACTGAGATCATGCGAACCGTGTGGCCGAGGGCTGCGCGGTTCTTCATCTTTGCGCCACGCCGCGTCCATCCAGGAGGGTCCCGTGAGAGCTGCCTATCAACTTGATCCCGAGGTGCAAGCCTTTCTAACGCGCTTCCCCCCCTTTGGACCATGGGATCGCACCAAATGTCCCGACTGTCACGCCTGGGCTTTCGTGGATCTCAAGGCGAAGGAGATTATCTGTTATCGCCATGATCCGGTGCGCGTCTGGACGCTCGCCGAACGCTTGGCGTTGCCCGAGTCGCCCCGGCATTCCTCGCGGGTGCCGGAAGATCTGCGCCGCTACTATCCGCGCGGCGTGACGTGTCCGATCTGCCGGAGTCGCTTGCGGTTACAATTGGCCGAACAGACCGGGACCTGCGCAGGATGTGATCACACCTGGACCTTCGCGGCCTTGGTAGATCTCGCGGCCCAACAACTGATGCAAGAAGAACCGCTCGGCGCGAGTGTGTACCATAAGCCCCGGCACCGCTAAAGGGAAAGGATGATGATGATGCAGACAGCATTGCGTGGCCTAACCTGTGTGAGCCCCACGCCCGGCGAGATCTATGCTGCGCTCGCCCCGGTGATTCCGGGCTTAGATGGGACGCCCCATGAGATGGTCCTGACGCTCGCGAGCGAAGGGCACCAAGTGGAAGCCACCTGGAGTTATGCCCCGTCGAGCGGCCACACGGGCACGCGGCACTGGAGCAGCGCGGGAAGCCTTGCGGACGAAACGGCCGTGTGGACGGCGCTCAGTGCCGTGATGCAGATGCCGGGCGGGGTCCACGTGCTGACGCTCGTCCTGCCCGCCGAGGGGCCGGTGACCTGGAGTGCGAGCGGTCCGGCGTTGGCATCGCAGGAGTGGGCTCATGGACATTGAGACCTGGGCCTTGGCGGACTGTAATCCCGCGCCGTACAATCCGCGGAAAGACTTGCAACCGGGCGATCCGGAATATGATCGGCTGAAGAAGTCGATGCAGGAATTCGACTACGTGGATCCGATCATCGTCAACCGGCGCACGGCTCGGATTGTTGGCGGCCATCAACGGTATAAAGTGTTGCGCGATCTCGGCTACACCGAGGCCCAGGTCTCGGTCGTGGACCTCGATGAACCGCACGAAAAGGCGCTCAACGTCGCGCTCAATAAACAAGGCGGAGCTTGGGATGATGCGAAGCTCGCCGACCTGCTGGAAGACCTGACCGCGAGCCTCGACGATATTGAAGTGACGGGATTTGGGGCGGATGACATTGCCCAATGGCTGAGCGCTCCCATGATGGGCAGTCTAGCGGATTTGGATGGCTACGGGACCAAGGACGTGGAACAATTGACGCTCATCGTCCATCTCGGAGAAGCAGACCCCTTTCGGCAACGATTGAAAGCGATTGCGGAGGCCGATCCCGATCCCGATGATCTCGCGCCCATGGGCTTTGCCCTGAGTCACGCCCTGACGGCCTATGATCGACAAAAGTGATCTCGTGGTGGCGAATTGCGACCATCAAGTGTTGGATCGTCTCATTCGCACACATCATTATAGCGGGACATGCCCCACCATGCTCGTGGGCTATGGGGTGTGGTATCGCGATCGACTCGCGGGGGGCATCGTGTTTGGGAATGGCGTGGGAGGGAAACCGAACGCCTATTGTCGCATTTGCGAATCCTCGGAGGTTATTGAACTGACGCGCCTCTGGATCGCCGATGCCGTGCCTGCTAATAGCGAAAGTCGCGTCTTGGGCGTGGCGTTGCGCCATTTGCGCCAGCATCGGGGGCGATTTCGCGCGGTGTTATCCTATGCCGATGAAATGGCCGGACATGTTGGCACGATTTACCAGGCGACCAATTGGCGGTATATGGGGTCGGCCTCGAGTAGCGGAAGTAAGATTAAAATCGGGACGCAACTCTTTTCTTCGCGCAGCTTTAATGCGCGATATGGGACCCACAGCCTGGCCCGCCTTAAGACGATCTTAGGTCGAGACGATATTAGCTATATCGGACACGAGACACGAAAACACGCCTATATCTATCCCTTAACGCCCGAAGTGGCCGCGTGGTGTGACCTCCATCAGCAACCCTATCCTAAGCGGTCGTAGTGTAGCGAGATGCACGCGGGCCTCCCCGGCCCGAAGCGACGGTGCAAGCCCGATCCGACCGCTCCACCTTTGATCTTCTTTTTGAAAGCAGGGATGACGATGCCAGCAGGACGCCCGACGAAACTCACCCCGGAGTTGCAAGAGAAAATTGTGACCGCCGTGCGCGGGGGGAATTATATCGAAACGGCGGCCGCGTATGCCGGGCTGAGCAAAGACACGCTCTATGCCTGGCTCAAACGCGGGGCGCGGGCCCCCCATCCCAATAGTCCCTATCGGCGATTTTCGGACGCGATAGAAAAAGCGTTAGCCGAAGCCGAAATGCGGGACGTGCTCATTATTGGGAAAGCCGCCGAAGAGCAGTGGCAAGCCGCCGCCTGGCGCTTAGAGCGCAAGTTCGCGGATCGGTGGGGGCGGCAAGTCCAAGTGAAGCAGGAACTTAGCGGACAGGTGGCGATGCAACATGGCGCGACTGCCGAATTCCTTGACCGGATCGCGGCCGCCCACCCGGAACTTGTTGACACCCTTTTCGGAGGCGGATCTGAAGCGGGCGATGGGCCGTCAGAACCTTAGAGCCTTCCTCCATTACGTCTCGCCCACCTTTGCCTCCGCGTGGAACGCCCGGCATGTGCAGTACCTGTGCGACCAGTTGATGGCCGTCGAGCGGGGGGAGATTACACGACTGATGATCTTCCTCCCGCCTCGGAATCGGAAATCACAAACGGCGAATGCGCATTTCAGTGCCTGGTATCTCGGACGACATCCCGACCATCATGTGATTACGACCTCCTATAGTGGAGACCTCGCGAAAACGTTTAGTCGGCAGAGTCGGAATCTCTTGGCGGAATATGGCGAGCGCCTGTTTGGGGTCCGATTGGCGGAGGATTCGCGGGCGGCGGATGATTGGAAGTTGGCCGACCATTATGGCGGCTTGACGGCGGCGGGCGTGGGGGGACCGATTACCGGGCGGGGCGCCCATTTGTTGATCATGGATGACCTCTTACGGGATCGCGAAGAAGCCAACAGCCAGACGATGCGCGATAAGGTGTGGGACTGGTATACCAGTACGGCAGCCACGCGGCTGGAACGCGACGGGAAAACGATCCTCATCATGACCCGCTGGCACGAAGACGACATTGCCGGGCGGCTGCTCCGTCAGCAGGAATTGGGCGAAGGGGATCAATGGACCGTCGTCCGGTTTCCAGCGGAAGCCGAAGAGACCGATGTCTTAGGCCGAGCGCCCGGCGAACCTCTCTGGCCGGACGAGTTCCCGTTGGCGTGGTTGCGGGCGCAACGGCGGCGCATTGGCAGTGCGGATTATGCTGCCCTCTACCAACAGCGCCCCCAAGAACTCCACGGCGGAGCCTTCCAAGCCCGCTGGTTCCGTTGGTACACCGCCGACGAAATTACGGTGGAGGACGATCATTGGGTCTGGCGGGGGGAACCGCTCACCGTCGTCGTGGGCATTGATCCCGCCACGACCGCCAAGAGCACGAGTGATGACTTTGCGATTGTGGTGTTGGGCGTGACTCGGACAGGGGAAGCGCTGGTCCTCGACATGATCGCGGAGCCCACTCCGATTGGCGAGCAATTGCCGCGCGTCTTGACGGCCTATCGCCAGTGGGCGCCCGACCGGATCACGGTGGAGGATAACCAAGGCCAAGCGTACTTCGTGCACAACCTGAAGCATTGGCATACGACCGTGCCGGGGGCGATGCCGCTACCGGTGAAAGCGATCACGAGCACGGGCGATAAATACGACCGGATTACGCGCAATGTGCCCTATGTGGAAGATGGGCATTTGTGGTTGCGGGCCGTGGATCCCGCGCAGGACGGCTGGGTGGACCTGGATCGGCTCCCTGCCGTGAAGATGCATCGGCGCATGGTGAAACTGTATCAGCAATTGGTGACCTTGGCCCCGAAGATGACCCATGAGGATGCGGCGGATGCCTGGGATTTAGCGTTGGCAGGCACCCGGGTCCGGAAACTCTTTGCCGATCAATTGGAGGAGGATGCGTAAGATGGCATCGAAGTCGATGTTTCGTCCGGTGCAAGAAAGCAAAGCCCAACGGTTAACGCAGGTGCTCTGGCATATGGAGCAACGCATGAACGCGCTGGAAGCGAGCATGTTTGATTTTGCCGTGCGCCAACGGGCGATGGAAGAGCTGATGACCTTGCGCAAGTTAATGAGTCCCGAGGACTTTAACGCGACGTGTCAACGCATGGTGGACGAAATTAAGGAGATGCAAGCCGATGCCAGATCTACGGACGGGCCATCCGGTGGAGAGCCAGGGCCGGACGATTCCGGGGGTACCAGCGCAAGGCCAGGGCTGGTGGCAGCAACACCGCGTGTGGCAAGCGATTCGGACGCCGACGCCGTACGCCTGTGATCAATGTGGCCAGGGCGATCTGACCGGCGAACGCTTTGTGGCGACGGCGATGGGCGGCGGCTATCAAGCGGCGAGTGTAATTTGCCCGCAATGTCGCTGGCGCCCCCTAGTGCCGAAGCCGAAGAAGCGGAAGCCGAGCTTGCGGGAGTTGCCGGAGTGAATATTATACAGGATGGTTGCATGGTCTTCCACGATTAGCGAGTGGAGACTCGGCAGGTCGTATAAAGATACCAACAGGAGCCTTGCCAAATAAGGCCGTAGCGCGGGGCGAACCCGACCCACGGGAGCGTTCGTTCGGGCGCTAGGCCCTCCTGCGGACCCCGCAGGATGACACCAAGGTGTGGAATCTGATCCGTCTCTTCTTGTGGCACACAAAGCGACCCGCCGGGCTCACGACCATGAGCATCCCGGCGGGTCCATTACTGAGGTGAGTATAGCATATGGCGATTGTTCGTGTCGATACGAAGACGGGCGAGATCGTAGGACGCACGGCGCGATTTGTTATCACGCCACAACACATCTGGAGGGAAATGGTGCGAATGCGTGTTCTGACGCCGGTAGAACAAATGGTACTCCAAGGATTGAGCAGCTTCGTCCAATTTCGCACGAACGCGATCGCTGATCACGGCCGAGCTATGACGGTGGCCGAGATGGCCCGGGCGCTCGACATGGACGAGGCTAACCTGCGGAGATATATCAAATCGTTGGTCAAGAAGAATGCACTTGGCAAATGGACCAGTGGGGCATCGGACGAATATGTTATGAACCCCGCGCTGTACCGTGCGGGGCATGTCGATCCCGCGATTGACCTGTTCTTTTCGCAGGAACGGGACAAGTATCGGAAGACGGGACGCCATCCGTTATTGGTGCATGGCCGGGCAACTACTGTGGTGCCGTAAGAATTAAGATATTGCGAGCTGGGCGGATTGCCCGGGTCCCTTATGGCGTTTACGATAGAGCCTATTTTGGCCACAGGTAGTGATTACCTGTTTTCCGCGTAATGACTACCTGTTTTGCTGCCTAACAAACAGGCGGTGTTTTCAATGGACGGCTTAACGATATCGATTTGAGAAAGGATGATCGCTGATGCTGACGTTTCTGATGGCGGCCCGCGAGGCGGGAGCAAAATGGGAAGTGGTGTGGGAGTCGCCGACGCCGCTGGCGGAGGCGGACTGGATCCGTGTGCGCCAGGACTTTGAGCGGGCTGGCTTCCCGTATGTGGCCTTGACGACCGCGACGCAGGTCTCGACGGCGCTGCAGGCCATTGAAGCCCGCGAGGATGGATCGACTACCGCCTGCTATGGCCCGACCTATGACGTGTTCGCCGTGAGTGCCCGTTGGCGCGAACACGCCAAGGCGACGCTCGCGACGCTCTATCGCGGCGTGGACGCCGGGCGGGCTCGCTTACGGTTTCCCCAGGAAGGATGATGGATGATGCCGATGCCGACGCAGATTGTCCGGTGGCCAGAGATATGGA
>JAKBXD010000093.1 GCA_021840785.1 Pseudomonadota bacterium | reverse complement strand
CCGATGACCAGAGTGAGTTGCAGATGCTGCAAATGCGGCAGTAATTCCCCATGCCAGGCACGAGCGCACTCTGGCCGCGGCGGCAAGTCTCCGGACGTTCCGGTGCCTGGGTAGCAGAATCCCATGGGCACGAGCGCCACCTGTCGGGCGTCGTAGAATACCTCTCGGGGGATACCCAGCCAGGCACGAAGCCTATCGCCGCTGGCATCGTTGAAGGGAATACCTGTTTCGTGCACCTTCCTGCCTGGTGCCTGCGCAGCGATCAAAATACGGGCGCGCGAATCCATCTGCAGCACCGGACGCGCACCAAGCGGCAGCTGCCCGGCGCAAAGTTCGCAATGGCGAACACGAGCGAGTAGCGCGGTAAGAGGATCACCATACGTCGTGGAATCGGACATTAAAAATCTATTCGGGATAGGGGTGAGTGTGATCAAGCAAAACATCACTCTCTGCGCTGCCGCCGGATTTACAAAGTGCATCCCAACAACCGCAGATGGAGGACTTCGCGGTCATGTACCCGCTCGTCCCAGATGCACCACGCCTCCTATCCGGTTTTTGTTCATCGCCCCGCAGCTTTGGAGTCGAGCCAACTTCCTTCAGACCCTGTGTCGCGACAACGCCCTTGCCCTCCCCCTTGCCTTCGGCTCTGCGGAAACCTGGCCCCAGGACTCGCACCTGGGTAGCTATGTGCCATGCCCGGCACACACCGGTGAATCCAGCGGCACGCTTTAGCGCGTCCGCCGGAATGATGGGTTGGACTTGGAAATCAATGGGAACAAAGCTTGGCTGGGGTGCCAATAGTTTCCTGGGGTGCCGAACGTTGTTGCATACCTTTTGCTCCTTGGATGAGATTTCTAACCGCCCCTAGTAGAATTCACTTCTTCTCATTTTCTACTGCCACTTTTTGCAATCGAGAAACATTCATCATAATGGTAGTGTTAGGCGTCTCTGGAAGGGTTGGCATGGTCTCCTTGGGAAATTTCCCGGTGAGGCTATCTAAAAAGGAAACGATATCGCTCACCTGCTTATTCGTGACCGTCAGGCCCAACTGACAGGCAGCCATGACCCGCACCGCGGTTTGCAGGGTGCGCACGGAGCCATTTTGGAAATAGGGCGCTTCCAGAGCGACATTGCGCCAACTGGGGACCTTGAATACATGCATGTCTGCCGCTTTGTGGGTCACATCGAAACGACCAGGATCGTCCATGAGATGATATTTCTGTACGTATTTGGCACAGACCGGATTGTGTGGCTGCACCGGGAATTTCTGAAACCAACCAGTCCCCATGGGCGTACCGGGATTGTCGAACATCGGTCCGGCGTGACATGACTCACATCCAAACGAGCGGATTGTTTTCATGCCCTCTATGGCGCTACTGCTAAGGGCTGCCTTGTCGCCTTTGACATAGCGGTCATAGGGACTGTCTGGCGTTACCAGAGTGCGCTCATAAGTGGCTATAGCCTGTACAACATGGTCGAAGGTGATAGGGTCCTTGTCACCGAATACCTTGCGAAATTCATCGCGATAGCCAGGTATTTCCTGCAGGCGTTTGACCAGGTCTGCTGCATTCGGCATGCCCATTTCCACATGGTTGAGGATGGGGCCTTTGGCCTGAGCCTCTAGGCTATCGGCTCGTCCGTCCCAGAACTGCACGGTATTGAAGGCGGCATTAAATACCGATGGCGCGTGACGAGGGGTGTCCACCCGGCCAAGCACGCCGAACGAAAGTGGCAAGCCGTCACTGCCGTTGCCCATGACATTATGACAGGTTTCACAGGAGACATCGCCGGTAAGGGATAGTCGTGGATCAAAAAACAACTGCTTACCCAGAGAGATTTTTTGGGGTGTCATGGGGTTGTTTGCTGGTACCGGAACCTTCGAGGGGAACTCGCCACCGAAGGCGAAGGCTACAGCGATTCCACCAAAACCAACGGCCGCCGCCAAAACAGTACGGGCGGCGGCCAACCTATGCCGTTTACGTGCATGTAGACTACCTGCCTTTTCCATAAACTCCTCCACGAACAGGAACAACACTAGAATTAATTTAAAAGCAATCAACGGTAAAAGTCTAGACCGTGCCAAGAAAAGCAGTTCAATATCTCAACTATGAGATACTTGAGATCATTGTGTCTCATATTCGTGTTGCCAAAACGATCCTATCCTATTGTTTCTGAATTGTTTCCGTTTGCGACCAAACATCAGACAAAACGGTGCACTTCTCCATTTTTAGGTCGGACGCGAACTCGGTCATTCTAGCCGAGTCCTATGCCCGCTTCCAGTCTGTCTGCTGCCGACGGTTACATCTGGGCAGTTCGAAAAACTCACCATTTCCAATAAAATGTAGGGAGATAGGTTGGACTGGAGAGTAGTTAGGGCAGGCCTGGTCGGACAAACAGGACTCTTCCCCGGAGACCGTCGGTTGCGAGAACTGGATTTGTTGGGTGATGGCCTGCCCCTGCTCAATAGGCTTACTCCCTGGGAGCGGGTGGGCGTGCTGAACTTCTGGTTCCTCGGGCGCGTGTTCGACCGGGTGCGGCCGTAATCGCTGTACCCGAGGCGGCCGTCGATCTGGCCAAAGCGGTTCGAGGGGTTCCATCGGGTTGCGAGGGCTGATCCTGGACGCGCTCATCCGTACATCTGTCCTGCCGGCTACTGGACGATTGGCTACGGGCATCTCTGCAAGCCAGATCATCCCCCGATCACTGAGGACGAGGGCGAGGTCTACTTGGGCTATGACCTGCGCACCGCAGTCGCCGCTACTCTGCGGCACTGCCCGGCCCTGGCGGCTGAGTCCGAAACCCGACTTGCCGCCATCGTCGACCTCACGTTCAACCTCGGCGGGGGGCGGCTGCAGACCTCGACACTGCGGCAGTGGGTGTATGGCGGAGGGAAGATATTGCCAGGGCTCGTCGCACGCCGAGATGCCGAAATCCTTCTGATATCATCTGGATGAGCATTGAGCCGTCTTTGGATCGTAGTGGCGTTGCGGTCGTGGATCAGGAAGAGTCATTGCGCGGATGCGCCATGGAATTTGGCTGGGGCGCGTAACGCGAACAGTCCTCTTTGTGATTTGATGAAATATGCGCCCCGCCCGCGACAATCAGCGTTGCCAGCATGGTCGCTGCAAGCTGATTAGTTCGGAATCGCTCATGGGACTGGTATTCGTAGGCGATGGCCAGGGCAGCAATCCACGCCACGCCAAAGGCCAGACTGCCCAGCACATCCGACAACCAATGCACCCCGAGATATAGCCGCGACAGTGCAATCAAGGTGATTAAGGCTGCGGACACGGAGATCACGGCCTTGCGCAGGCCGGGGCTAGTACGACGGCACAGCAGGAAAGCCAGGAACCCATAGACCACCACGCTCATCGTGGCATGGCCGCTCGGAAAGGAGAACTGCTCGATCCCGCCATAGAATAACCCTGGCCTGGGACGATGCAGCACGACTTTCAACACCTTGGCCAGCACCTCGGCACCCCCGATGGCGACAAGCCAATATCCCGCCGTCAGCCAGAGGCGGTGGATGAGGAACCACGCCAAGGCAACTAGAATCACCGGCAGCAGGACCTGCGCATCGCCCAGCTCGGTGAATGCGATCATCATGCTGTCCAGAGCAGGCATGCGTAGCGATTGCAGCAGGTGATAAGCATAGACATCCACATTGACCAGCGGATCATGGCTGATGATGTCTTCCAGTACGCCGAAAAATAACCATGCGCCGCCGATGACGAGTACCGCCGCCGCAAAAAGGAACCACTTGGGACTGTCCGCACTGAGCAGCCAGTTCACAATGTCCCTCTTCGTGATGGGCCGGGTTTTCATCGCCTCCACCGGGGCCTTCGCTGCAACCGCCGCACTCCAGTGGAGGACGCCCGCAGCCGCGGCGGCGATCGCCGTCACGGCGAGCCATGCGTCGGTCGGCAGAGGTTCCAGCGCGAAGAACTCACGCAACGGCGGCACGATCAACACAAGCAGGAATGCGGAGATCATTCCGCCCAGAACGAGCCAGCGTGTCGGTTTGAGCGGGCGTGCCACCATGAACAAGACCCAGCTCGCCACGGCGAACAGCGTCACGGTCGCGGCGGTGCGCGCCTCACCTAGGCTACCGCCGGAATATGTGCGGATAAGCGCGTAGGCAGCGAAGGTCGCGCTGGCGACGAACAGGCCTGCGGGCACGGTAAAGCGCAGCACCCGCCCGACGAACCCAGGCCGCGCCCGCTCGGCGCTGCGTTCGAGCGACAGGAAAAACGCCGGGATGCCGATGGTCAAGGAGCCGACCAGCGTCAGGTGCCGAGGCAGAAAGGGGAAGGTGACGTCGGCCACGCCGACGGCCAGCGCCAGCAGCATGGCATAGACCGTCTTGGTCAGGAATAGCGCCGCTAGGCGTTCCACGTTGCCGATCACGCGCCGGCCCTCGGCGATGACCGAAGGCAGCCGCGCGAACCGGTTGTCGAGGAGCACGAGATGGGCGACGGCCCGGCTGGCGCTGGCACCCGCCCCCATGGCAATGCCGATGTCGGCGCGTTTGAGGGCGAGCACATCGTTAACACCATCGCCCACCATTGCGACCACATGGCCGTTGGCCTGCAGCGATGCGACCAGCGATTGCTTCTGTTGCGGCGAGAGGCGCCCGAAGACCGAGCGTGTTTCGGCCAATCTGGCAAGCGCTTCCGCGTCCTGCGGCAGTTCCCTCGCATCCACGGGCTCGCTGTCGTTTCCGATCCCGAGCTGCGACGCGACCTGGCCGACGGTAGCCGGGTGGTCTCCCGACAGGAGCTTGATCGCGACCCCTTGGGCGTCGAAATAGCGCAGCGTCTCGGCTGCATCGCCGCGAATCTGCTCGGTGAGCAGAACCAAGGCAGCCGGCTCGAGCCTGTCCGGCAGACGGTCGGGAGGGAGCGTGCTGTCCGTGCGCGCGAGAAGCAGAACGCGCTGTCCGGCCCGCGCGTGCTCCTCCGCGCGCCGCCGCGCCGCATCCGCCTCCGGGATCTCGGCTAGCAGCACGTCGGGCGCGCCGAGGACCCAGGTGCCCAAGCCGTCCAGGGTTGCGCCGCTCCACTTGCGCGCGGATGAGAACGGCACGAAGGCCGTGATGGCTTGGTGCGGTTCCTTTTGATAGGCCCGCCCGATCGCCAGCAGCGTGGCATTGGGCTTCGGGTCGGCCGCAACGAGGCTGGCAAGGGCACGAACCGCGTCAGGGTGCTGGCCCAGCAGCGCCATCTCCTCGAACCGGGGTTCGCGTTCGGTCAGCGTCCCGGTTTTGTCGAGGCAGATCACATCGACCCTAGCCAGCGTCTCGGTCGCGGGCAAGTCCTGAACCAGCGTCCGCTGGCGCGCCAATCTCAAGGCCCCCAGCGCCAGGGCCACGCTGGTCAGCAGCACCAAGCCCTCCGGGACCATGGCGACCACGCCGGCGGCGGAATACAACAGGGCCTCGGCGACCGGTGCCCGGATGGCGAACTGGCCAGCAAAGAGGAGCGCGGCGGTGGGCACGATGGCCCACGTGACATAACGCAGGATCTGGTTGGTTCCGGCGCGTAACTCGGAATGCGCTAGACGGAAGCGCTTGGCCTCGCTGGCGAGACCCTGCCCGTATGCGGCAACCCCGACGCGCGTAACCCGACAGCGCCCCGTGCCGGCGACGACGAAGCTTCCCGACAGCACCTCATCGCCGGGCCGTTTGGGCACCGCCGCCGACTCGCCGGTGAGCAGGGATTCGTCGACTTCGAGTCCTGCGGCGTCAAGCATGACCCCGTCGACCACCACCTGGTCGCCCGACGCCAATATCAAAATGTCATCCAGGACGATCTCCGAGGTTGCGATGTCGATGATCTGCCCCGAGCGAAGAACTCGGGCCTTCGGCTGGCTCACCAACGCCAGGCGATCCAGCGTCCATTTCGCCCGCAGTTCCTGGACGATGCCGATCAGGGTGTTGAGCACGAACACCCCGCCGAAGAGAGCATCCTGCCATGGGCCTGTCATCAGAATGACGAGGAAGAGCGTCCCGAGGATGGCGTTGAACCGGGTCAGGACGTTGGCGCGCACGATCGCCAGGACCGTGCGGCTCGTCGGCATCGCCGCCTGGTTGACCTCGCCACGCGCGATGCGCGCCTGGACGTCCGCGTCCGTGAGTCCGCCGACTTCGTTCGGCATCTAGCCGCGTGCCTTGGATTTAGCGGATTGCAGCAGGTTGAACCCCTCCAGAATGCCGTTGGTGATGTGGCTATCAAACCAGCGCAAGAAGCCGTCCCAGTGATTCATGATGGTGTAGGCCACCTTGACCAGAGGGGGCAGACCGCTGGCCTTGGCATTTTCCCTCCTGACCTTCAGCAAAGTGGCGCCCTGGTGGCGATTCTGGACGGTGAAGATCTCCTGGAATGTCAGGCGGAACTGGTAGGCCTGCGCCGTTTTCAGGTGCTGATTCTCGACCAGGTCACGCAGTTTTCCCCTCTGCTGTTCTCTGAGCTTGCATTTATTTTTAAGCCAGAGCCAGCGGGTTTTCCTGAGGCAGGACTGGGAATGCGCCTCCCCCTTGCGCACGGCATCGACGGCGTCGTTGACCAGTTTCATCAGGTGGAAACGATCTGGGGTAGCCTGACGCCCAGATGTTCATACCACTCGCTCCTTGTTCGCGGGCGCGCAGCGCCGTCCTTGCACGCTGTTGTTAGACCGCATGGTTCTAGCCACGAACCGCTGCCTCGATCACGGCGATGTCTATTTTTTTCATCGTCATCATTGCATCGAACGCCCGCTTGGCGGCGGAGAGATTGGGATTGGTATACGCCTTGATCAACGCAATTGGCGTAATTTGCCAGGAGACGCCCCACTTGTCTTTGCACCAACCGCACTCGCTCTCTTGGCCGCCGTTGCCGACGATCGCATTCCAATACCGATCGGTCTCGGCCTGATCTTCCGTGGCAACCTGGAACGAGAACGCTTCATTGTGCTTGAACGCGGGTCCGCCATTCAGCCCCAAGCAGGGTATACCCATCACGGTAAACTCGACTGTCAATACGTCCCCTTGCTTGCCCGACGGAAAGTCGCCCGGTGCGCGATGCACCGCGCCGACGGACGAATCGGGAAAGGTCTTGGCGTAGGATAGCGCTGCCTCCTCGGCATCGCGTTCGTACCAAAGGCAAATCGTGTTCTTTGCGATCTTGGTCATGATGGTCCTCCATCGTAGTTAGAAATAGAGTCTGAGCCGTTCCCGGATGAAGTCAACGATTCCCCATTGGCGGTCTAACGTTTGAATTCACCGGCCTGCGCGGATTTTTGCGCAGGTCCGGTGGAATGATGGGTTGGGTATCGGCGCCGTCTCGTGACTCATTGCCCAAGATTTCCAAGTTTCCATTTCTTCCACAACTCCGCAGTCATGTGACAGTCACTCCAATTGTTTGCCTCGTAATCGCTTAGATGCGAAGGCGGGACAACCGTTCGATGGCCAAAGTAGTGCTTATATGTTTCACGCAAACCAGGCCCAAGGATTGGGGCAGTACCAGGGCGTGGCGGCCATCGG
>JAKBXD010000092.1 GCA_021840785.1 Pseudomonadota bacterium | reverse complement strand
TATTGCTTTCCCTGGAACCAGAGAGCCTTAAAATCGAGATACAGATCAAGGAACCGGGTCTGGAAATGCGTGTTCGCCCCGTGCAGCTCAACGCCTCCTACCGCAAAGATGGCGAGCAGGAGCTGGATGCCTATGAGGCCCTGCTGCTGGACGTGATGGAGGGCGACAAGGCCCTGTTCATCCGCTTCGACGAGGTGGAGTGGGCATGGCGTGTTGTCGATCCCATCATCAAATCCTGGGGACGGGAGACGGACTACATCCTCACCTACCCGGCAGGAACCTGGGGGCCGGACGAGGCAACCCGGATTATGGACCGGGAAGATCAGTACTGGCGCAACGAAGTATAACCATTCTGGAGAATACGCATGACATCCGTATCCATTACTCAGTTACAAGCGCGTGGACAAAGTCTCTGGATTGACAATATCAGCCGTTCGATGCTGGATTCAGGTACTCTAGAACGTTATATCGGAGAATTCGGCATCACTGGGCTCACTTCCAATCCCACCATATTCGATCACGCCTTGCACGCGAGCGATGTGTATGACGATGCGGTGCGGGAAATGACGCGGGTTTCGTCCAGTAGCGAGGCGCTTTTCTTTACGTTAGCCCTCCAGGATTTGTCTCGCGCTGCCCGATTGTTTCAACCTATTCATGCCAGCACGCATGGTAGAGATGGCTGGGTATCGCTGGAAGTGTCTCCGTTGTTAGCCAATGACGCGGCCGCTACTGTAGATCAGGCACTCAAACTCCATGCTCAGGCAGGGCTTTCCAATTTGCTGGTCAAGATCCCGGGAACGCCTGCCGGCATATCCGCCATTACCCAAAGCATCGCCTCGGGCGTGTCCGTGAATGTGACCTTGCTTTTTTCTCCTGGCCAGTACCGTGCAGCGGCCTCGGCCTATATGGCAGGACTGGAAAGCCGCTTGGAACAGGGCAAGGATCTGCGCGTTGGATCCGTCGCCTCGATTTTCATTAGTCGATGGGACCAGGCGGTAAAAGATCAGGTGCCGCCCCATTTGCACAATAAGGTTGGCATCGCGGTGGCACATTCCTGTTACAACGCTTATCGAGATATTCTGCAAAGTGATCGATGGCAGCTCCTGGCCCAAGCGGGAGCCCAGCCGCAAAAACTATTATGGGCTAGTACTGGGAGCAAAGATCCACACGCTTCAGATGTTTTGTATGTGGAAGCGCTGATTGCTCCAGATACCATTAATACCGTCCCGGAAAAAACGCTGATCGCCTTCTCCGAGCATGGCCGTGGCGAACAGACCATGTCCGAACATGCCAGCGATATGGGCACCGTCTTGCAAAAGCTTTCGGATCTGGGTCTCCACATCTCCACACTAGGGAACCAATTGCAGCGCGATGGGGCCAAGGCATTTGTGGATTCCTGGGAAGATCTCATGCAAACCATTGCCGCCAAAAAAACCACCTTCTGAGCTTCGACCATAATTAAATCACGGCGGAGGCATCACCATGAATTACCCAGTGACCGAATTATCCTCGTGGCATGCCCTGGCGAACCATGCTCCAATCCTCAAAAAAAGCGTATTACGCGACCTTTTTTTCGATTATCCCGAACGGGGGCATTGGTTTGCCGCCCACGGTGCCGGGCTTTATCTGGATTACTCCAAAAACGCTGTCAACGAAGAGACGATACGCCTGCTCATTCAGCTTGCTGAAGAACGATTTCTGCCGCAGCGAAGAGCCGCAATGTTCAGCGGCGAAATTGTAAACCTTAGTGAGGAGCGAGCGGCATTACATACCGCACTTCGGGCTCCGCGAGATGCGATGATCCTGGCCGAAGGCCGTAACGTTGTTCCCGGAATCCATGCGATGCTGGATCGAATGCGCGAATTCTCTGAACAAGTCCGAAATGGTACGTGGACGGGCGCCAGCGGGAAACCGATTCGCCATATTGTCCATATTGGTATCGGCGGCTCTTATTTGGGTCCTGAAATGGCTTATCAGGCGTTGCGTTCTTTCCGTCAAAAAGGACTGGATGTGCGATTTGTCGCCAATGTCGACGGGGCTGCCTTCATAGAGGCTACAGAGACTATCGATCCTGCGGAAACGCTTTTCATTGTGTGTTCGGAAACCTTCACGACCCCGGAAACCATGGCGAATGCCCGTGCGGCTCGGCAATGGATCGTGACTGCCTTGGGAGAACAGGCCGTGTCGCGGCATTTTGTTGCTATGTCGACCAATGCCGATGCTATACGGGAGTTTGGCATCGCATCAGAACAGACTTTCGGCTTTTGGAATTGGGTAGGCGGCCGCTACTCCATGGAATCAGCAATCGGGCTCTCCACGATGATTGCCATAGGCCCAGCACATTTTGAGCAGCTGTTGCAGGGATTCCGGGCCATGGATGAACATTTTCTTCACGCACCGATGGAAGAAAACCTGCCCATTCTCATGGGCTTGCTGAGCATCTGGAATAACAACTTTCTGGGCGCAGATACGCTGGCCATTCTGCCTTATGCCCATGAGCTGCGTCGTCTCCCCGCTTATCTCCAACAACTACATATGGAGAGTAACGGGAAATGCGTAGGCGAACATGGGGAATCGCTTACCCATCAAACCTGTCCCATTGTTTGGGGTGAACCGGGCACGGATGCTCAGCACTCCTTCTATCAATTACTCCATCAGGGAACACGGCAGATAGCCTGTGACCTCATCGGTTTTTGCGAACCGCTCAGCGGCCTTGCCGAACACCATGATCAGTTGATGGCCAATCTTTTCGCCCAGGCAGAAGCATTGGCTTTCGGCAAAAGTGCCGAAGATTTGCGCACAGAGGGCGTCTCCGAGAAAACGATTCCACACCAGGTGTGTCCTGGAAATCGATCGAGCAACGTGATTCTGGCTGAAGCCCTTACACCTTACACGTTAGGCTCACTGGTAGCCTTATATGAACATAGCGTCTTCGTGCAAGGAGCCATTTGGGGCGTAGACTCGTTTGATCAGTGGGGGGTGCAATTAGGAAAGGCGCTAGCTCAACGCATTCTACCTGCGTTAAGCGCCAACAAAATGAATTTTAACCTCCATGATAGTTCCACCCAGGGTTTATTGAATCGTTACCTGCGACATAAAATGTCGACGGTCGAATCAGGCGAGGAGCGCTAAAATGACCCTCAAATCCATAACGCTAGTACGGCATGGCACGAGCGCCTGGTCGGCTTCAGGACAGCATACCTCGTTGACTGACATTGGGTTGACTGCACAAGGAGAGCAAGAGGCGCACGCCCTTCGCGATATCTTAAACCTCCGGCACTACGATATGGTTTATAGCAGTACACTGCGTCGTGCCCACGACACAGCCAGACTCGCGGGTTTTCCGGATGCCCAATTAGACGACGATCTCTGCGAATGGCGCTATGGTCAATATGAAGGCAAAACCACAAAAGAGATTCAAGTAATCGATCCGCATTGGAGCATTTTTCGATCGGGTGCGCCTGGCGGTGAAACGCCGGATGATGTGGGGCAACGGTGTGATCGTCTGCTCGCAAAATGGCATCACAGTGGTCGCACCCATATCCTTTGCTTCTCCCACGGTCATCTGCTGCGAGCCTTGGCTACGAGCTGGCTAGGCCAGGATATTCTGCTTGGAAACCACCTTAATTTGGATGCCGGGAGTATCTCAAAATTGGCTTTTGAGCATCACGAGCATGCCCTGCATTGTGGAATTACTGCCCTTATTCCGTAGTGAATGAAGCATGAACTATCTTGCGCCATTTAATATTGGACAGTAGATTAACTTGGAGAAAATGATGAAAACTATCCAACAAATGTTTAAAGCATGGATGATCTATCTTCTTGTTTTATTGATGCCAGAGCTAGCATATGCGGCACCTATTACCACTGGTGTTAGTCCTATTCTCGTTAGTATATCATTGCCAGATATTACCGGGGGCTTGGTGACTTTAAACCATCTCAAAGGGAAGGTTATGGTGATTAATTTATGGGCAAACTGGTGTCCCGTTTGTCATCAGGAAGCTCCAGGATTTGTCCATCTCCACCAAACGCTGGGCTCTAGGGTTCGCTTCGTGGGTATAGCGCTGGATGGCAAAAAATCTGCTGAGCGATTTATACATGATGAGCACGTTAATTATCTGACGCTCTTGGCCGGAGCACATCCGAGCAAAGTGCTTTCAGCGCTTGGAGACCGGAATGAAATGCTTCCCTATACGCTCATCGTCGATCCCAAGGGACGGGTTGTGCAACGTCATCTGGGATTTTATTCGGCATCCCAACTCGCAATAGCAGTTAACCGGGTCATGCATGACCGTCCCTAACGGGGAACTGTCATGGAAAAACCGGTGCTTCGATTGAACGTGAACGTCATTATTGACGTCAAGGCATGATGGATTATGCCCTCCTCTCGCGAAAAGATCATTAACGAGTTAAGCGCAGTGAGTTACGTTGGTGGCCGTGAAGCTAGTGCCGCGTTACCTGCGGTAGAATCGTTAGGAACAAAGGCCGTTGAGCGCTATCTGGAGACAGGGCGGGACTTGTTCCTGCATGATCGCGAAGTAGGCAAGCATTTTTTCCACGGCACCGCAGCACTGATGGAGGCGTTTGGAGGACTGGATCCCTGGCTATCACAAGCACGTATTTTTTTATCTCAGCGCGGTTCCGGCCCCGCCGCTGAAGGCTATTTTGATCAGGCATCAACAATTCGTCGACGTTGGGGTCTTGATGCAGAAGCGGCGTGGTTTGGTATAGGCGCGCAGTGGCTGGGTGCACACACGGAAAGCGCTGCCGCGTACTTTCACATGCCCGCAGAGGAGCTTTTCGGTTCCTGGGGAGCCGCAGGATTGCAAACTTTGCTTAAACCCGCCGAAATGTTGTTGCAGAAACGGATGGGGCTGCGCGCATACCTGAAGGGCGCTATAACGATGTATGAGCGGTGTGGCCTCGACGGGCTCAACCAGTGGGTTATGGGAGGCATCGATGTGCTGAATGCCAATCGGCGGCGGGGCGAGGCATGGTTTCGGTTGGAAAGTGATGAATCCCGACAATTCATGCAGAGTGTGTTGCCGGGGTTTCATCTAGGACATCACGAACGATTCTTTTCAATGATGTTGCAGGCATGGACCGGTTTACATTTGCCTATCGAGCGTTTGGAATGGCCCGACAGTCATCACAATTTTGTTGAGACAGACGGCAAGGCAGTGTATATACCTCCTGTCATGGCTTCTCGTGAAAAAGCGATTTTATCATTCTATCATATAGGCGCCCATTTAAGTTTTGACAGCTACAACGAACAGGGTCTTCGCCTGATAGCTCAGGAATTAGGGCAAACAACTCTGGCACAGGATGCTCAAGGGCGAATTGTTTGGACGACATTGTTCGATAGATATGGGGACAACCGGTGGAAGTTCCAGAGAATATTCGATATTTTTGAAGATGTTCGCGTGGATGTGGCGTTGGATCAAAGAATGCCAGGATATATTGCACGCCTACAAAAATTATCGCAGACAACAACCCCTCCAGAGGGGAGCGCATTAGCCTACTGGCAGCTCGCGCTTCAACTCTCTGAGAAACAGCCGGATGCTAATTCATTTTACGGATTTTCTGCATTGATGCGCGGTGATAGCACTATTGTCGATAGTTTTCATCTAGCTCTGAAGTACTATGCGTCTTCAAATATGCCATCGTTGACCTGGATAGACTATTTGACTTCTTACCTGCCAGCACATTCACCGAATATGATACGTCCAGTTTATATGTTTGGCCAGAAGGTTAGCGATACCAATCACAATACATTACAGATCAACCAAGATGGCAGCTTTTCACGGTTTTCAGATATGAAAACGGTAGATCGTGAACGATCCGATACCCCCATGGAAATCGAAAGACAAAACAGTTCTATGATAACACCGCGGAAACGGCCAAAACAGGATTCAAAAGGTTTAAAAATCCAGCGTCGTGTAGGGACTCCGCCAGCAAGGGGTGGGAGAAGTTCCGGAGGGGGATTACCCCAGCCTGCCCAGATCAATGAAGATGGGCTGCATGAAAATATAGTCGATGGCGGCATCCTATATCCTGAGTGGGATTACAAAACCTGCAGATATAAAGCAGGCTGGGCACATGTGTATGAAAGGCCATTGCGAGAAAAAGACGCGATGTCCTCGTCCAAGCATTAGCGTGCAGGACCTCATCCTGACCATGGCGGAATTGGAAACGCTCGGTGTTGCCTTTGTGGTTCCGGGTCATATCGACATGAGTACACCCATGGGCCGCATGATGGCGCACCTCCTATCAGCCGTTACTGAATTGGAACGCGAGCTTATCCGGAAGCGTGTTCGCTCTGGGCTTAGCCAATGCCCGCGCCAAAGGAAAGCGCCTTGGTCGGCCCTGCGCGACCGCGCGGCAAGTGGACAAGGGCCTGTCTCTGACCAGGCAGGGCGTAACCTACCAAGCGGCGGCGAAGCAATCAGGGGGTAAGCATTTCCACGCTGCTGCGTGCCCACAGAAAAACACGGGCCGCTTGACCGTCGAAAATCAGGCTGGTGAGTCAGCCCCCGGAATGGTTCACTCTCCATGGAAAGCTCTGAGGGTTTTTGTTGACTAAATACCGAGCGGTCGGTATGCCTTTCAAGGTCGGCAAGACGTTCTGCTCCGGCATCATCTTCACGACCAAACGAAATAAAAGGAGTGCGCTATGACGGTTCTTAAACTGACTGCCCCCCAGGAAGCCCAAGGGGAACTCGCCGAAATTTACGGAGAGATCGAGAAAGCCTTTGGTGGTGTGCCCGAGGGCCTGCAGCTTTTTGGTGTGAGTCCAACACTCTTGCGCAGTCAATGGCGGAACTTAGGCTACTTCGGCCAACATCCGCACTTGTCAGCCAATTTTCTGGCCCTGTTGCGCTACATTCTCTCGGAAGAGGGAAAATGCCAGTTCTGCATCGGTTTCAATGAGGCTTTGCTGCTCAATGCCGGTTTCAGCAAAGAAGCCATTGCCAGTGCGCGACTGGATCCTGCCCATGGACCCCTGTCGGAGCAAGAAAATGCCTTGCTGAACTATGTCTTGAAAGCGGTACGTGATCCGCACAGTGTCAGCGAGGCAGACGCTGCCCGGCTGCGCGATCTGGGTTGGACCGATCAGGATCTCTTCGACGCCGTCGCTCATGGTGCCCAACACCATGCTGTAGACATCCTTTTCGAGACATTCCGTATCGCGCCCTATCAGCCTGCCTGAAATCACTGCTGAACTTTTGGAGTCATCGATCAATCAGACTCCCCCATAGTTCAAAAACGAAGGCATCTGAACACTTTCGGCAGGCCCTGTAAAATCAGGCTTGCCGATCGCTGTTTCTGCGCCTAAAGTGTCTGCTAACTTATTCAACAATCTATGCATTGACTATGTTTGATAAACAAAGCACCGCTCCCACGAAGATCGGCTATGCCCGCGTCTCCACCGATGACCAGCATCTGGACTTACAGCGCGATGCTTTGGAGAAGGCGGGTTGCCGGGACATTTACGAGGAAAAGATCAGCGGCAAACAGGCGGATCGGCCGGAGCTGACCCAATGCCTGCGCTCCCTGCGTGAGGGTGATGTACTGGTAGTCTGGCGCCTTGATCGCCTAGGCCGCAGCCTGCCGGATCTGGTACGCATTGTCGGGGAGCTGAAAAGCCGGGGTATGGCTTTGAGAGCATTACCGAGAAGATCGAGACGATGA
>JAKBXD010000091.1 GCA_021840785.1 Pseudomonadota bacterium | reverse complement strand
GAAGGGGTAATCATGGTGGCCACCATCGCCTTCGGTATGGGTATCGACAAACCCAACGTCCGGTTCGTCGCCCATCTGAATCTGCCCAAGAGCATTGAGGCCTATTATCAGGAAACAGGCCGCGCCGGACGCGACGGACTGCCCGCCGAGGCCTGGATGCACTATGGCCTGCAGGATGTGGTGCAGTTACGGCAAATGATTCAGCAATCGGAAGCCGACCTGCCACGCAAGCAGATGGAAGGGCACAAACTGGACGCCATGCTCGCCCTTTGCGAAACCACCGACTGCCGACGTCAGACCCTGCTCGGCTACTTTAGCGAGCACCTCGCCCTGCCCTGTGGCAATTGCGATAATTGTCTGCAACCCCCTGCCACCTGGGACGCCACCGTCGCCGCCCAGAAAGCCCTTTCTGCCGTCCATCGGACCGGTCAGCGCTTCGGGGTGCAATATCTGGTCGACGTGCTTCTGGCTCGCGAAAACCCGCGCATCCAGCAATGGGGCCATCACCAGTTGACCGTCTACGGCATTGGCAAAGAACTCTCCGCCAACGCCTGGCGAGCCCTTTTTCGCCATCTCTTACTGCGTGGATTGGTGGAAGTCGATGCCGAAGGTCACGGTGGCCTGCGCCTCAGCCCGAGCAGTCGCCCGCTCCTGCGCGGTGAGGAAAAGCTGACGCTGCGTCAGCATGAAAGCACAACACCCAAGCAGCGCGACAAGCGCCCGGAAGTCGCACTCCAGGATGCCGATCTTTGGGAAGCCCTGCGCCAGCATCGCCGCGAACTGGCCCTGGCACAGGGCGTGCCTCCTTACGTCATTTTCCACGACGCGACCCTCATGGAAATGCTGCAACGGCGTCCCCGCGACCTGGGGGGGCTGGCCACCATCCCCGGCATCGGCGAGCGCAAATTGGCGGCTTACGGGGAGTCCTTCCTGAAGATACTGCATCGCGGTACGCGTCCATGAATCGCCCCCCGCAGGACCTGCATACAGACGACAGCTTGCCCTCCAGCCCGGCAAGTCTCATCATAGAGCGCTAGCCAAGGATCATCCCATGAACGCACAGAGCTTCGCTGTCACCGTCGAAAATACACTCAATGATCTGCAGAATCGGATAGAAGTGAGCGCCCCCGAGGTAGAGAGCGATCTCGTGGACAGCGTACTCACTTTACTCCTGCCCGATGATAGTCAGATCATCATCAATCGCCAGGAAGCGGTGCAACAAGTCTGGCTGGCTTGCAGCGATGGTCCGGCGCGTTTCGCGCGGCAAGATGGCAGATGGCGGAATAGCCAGACTGGAGAGTCCCTGGAGGACGCCGTCAGCCGCCTGCTGAGCCTACGTCTCGACCATCCCGTAGCATTGGATTGACAGCATGGCCTACTGGTTAATGAAGACCGAACCGGACGCCTTCTCCTTGCAGGACCTACAGCAGCGCGGGCAAGAACCCTGGGACGGCATCCGCAATTATCAGGCCCGTAATTTCCTGCGCAGCATGCAGATAGGTGACGGAGTCTTCATTTATCACTCGCGCGTGCCCGTCCCCGGCATCGTCGGAACCGCTGAAGTGGTCAGCACCGCGCATCCTGACCCCACCCAGTTCGATCCGCAGAGCAACCATTACGACCCGGCGTCCAGCCCCCACCAACCGCGCTGGGACCTGGTAGATGTGGCTTACCGCCAGACTTTTGCGCATCACGTTACGCTGGACCGCCTGCGTACCATGCCGGAGTTTTCAGACAGCCCACTCATCCGCAAAGGTAATCGCCTGTCTATCTTGCCGATCACGGTCGACCAGTGGCATCACGTCCTGCAGTGGGCCGGATAAACCGACGCGTGCCTGAAAACACGACCGGACCGACGCTCTACCACCGCTGGTCCTCCGTGGAGGGTCAGATGCTGCGCATGGCCCTTGGCGCCAAAGGCCTGCACTGGAACGATCATCCCTGCGCCCTGCGCGATCAGGAAACCGCTTTTGATCTGGGTTTTGCCGATCTGCCGGTGCTGGTTCATGCAGATGGTCAGGCCCAGCAGGGGAAACTCGCTGAACTGGCCGCCCTGGATGCACGCTATCCGAACACCCCGACGCTGCACACCAGCATTCCAGCATCCGAATGGGAGGCTTTTGTGCGGTGGCGTGCGGGGCTGACCGCGCTCGGTGACCGTCTTATTGCCTCGGTCCTGCCCGCCTATGAAGAAATCCGCAGCGATCCCGAAGATACGGCGTTTTACCGGCAGGAATGCGAACGCCGTTTTCAGCAGTCCATGGAATCCCTCGCCAACGATCGCTATGGCGCCTATCAGCAACTGGAAAACCGCGGACGTCTACGTGAACTCGGCAAAGTGCTCGCCAAACAGCGCTATTACACCGGCACCCTGTCGCTGATCGACATCGTCCTAACGGCCGACTTTCACCTGTTGCGCCTACTCGACGGCGTGACCATACCCATCGATTTGCAATATTATTTTCAACGTGTCGCCGAAGCGTGTGGTGTCTCCCTCAACGACGGCATGCCCCACTCTCTCTAAGCCCGGAGTCCACCATGACCTATCAAGAACTTGTACAATTTCTCAATCAGCATCTGGGATATCCCTTCCTCGAAGATATGACCCCGGAAGCCGCACTCCGTGCGGCACAGGAAGACAAACTCGACGACGCGCTGACCGCTGAAGTGCTCAACGCCCTCTATCAGGGCAACCAGTGCCAATCGGCCAACGACCCGGTGGATCGCGCCCACAGTTTTGATGGTCTTGCCCGCTTACGTCTGCGTACCCAAGCGGATGACGCGGATCCGCTCCTCTTCCGCAAAGTGCTCAAACTCTCACAGGAACTCGACAATGCATTTGATCAGGAACTGATTCGCCAGCGCAACGCCGCATTCAAGTGAAACGATGCAAAAGCCCGGCGACCACCGCAAAGAACACGATAGGTAAGACAGTAGCGGCTAAAGGGGGTATTCCGCCTGAGACACTGATATATCCCGACATCTCCGTAAGGAAATGAAATCCCAGCCCCAACACCAGCCCCGCCATAATCCGCGCGGCCAGCCCGCCGCCACGCGGATTACGTGTCACAAAAGGTACCGCCAACAAAATCATCACCAGGCCCACCCATGGATAACTCACCCTGCGCCAGAAGGCGAGGGCAACGCGGTTCATATTCAGCGCGCCGCTCTGCAAATCCCGATAACTTTGCCACAGGGTCAGCAACGTCATGGTTCGCGTCGGATGCGCAAAGCTACGCAAGGTGTCCGGAAGAAGTGGTACTGACCAGGGCATCTCCGCAACGCGGGTCACCCGTATCTGATCAGGCGTAATGGCGAAAATCTGGACATTGCGCAAGCTCCAGTGCCCCGCTTTGAATACCGCCGCGCTGGCCGTTGTCATGGCATCCACCCCCACCATGCCCTGGTGTACCCAGGCGATATGCAGATTCTGCAAAATCTTCCCGCCATCACCCACGGCACCAATCTGGATGATCTGTGCACCATAGCGCAACCAGAGCCCCTGCGTCCCCATATTGTGGAATCCCGCACCTGGCTCATCGGCATTGGCCCACATGGCCTCGGCAGCCGGTGAGGTGACTGGTATTACCCATTCCCCCAGAGCGAACATAAGGCCAGCACCCAACACTCCGACCAGTAACAGCGGCTGCTCCAGACGCCAGACCGACCACCCCAACATGCGTAAGGCGATCACCTCGGAATGTCCGCTCAGGATACTCATCCAGACCAGCGCACCGAGCAGTAACGCCAGGGGAATCAAATCATAAGCCACGTCTGGCAACTGCAAAGCGGTGTAGGAAAGCAGCCGCGTCATAGACCAGACTCCGTGCCCCGGTCCAGAGGATTTGGCAACCAGTTGAGCGATGTAAACCAGCGCCAGAAGCATAATCAGCACGAGGCTGCTATACAGCAGCATGCCACGAAACAGCAACCGGTCGGCACGCTTCATGACGCGCGCGCCCCCGGCCAGGCGGGTAAAATCGGCAGATCGCGACTGCGTCTGAGAAAGGTGTACATGGCCACCACCAAAATCAGCAGGGGCACCCAAAATAATCCGGGGAAAATTGGCATCTCGCCACTCATCATGTGCTCTTTGAGATAAATCACGATGTTATTGATGGCCAACAAAAACAGTATGCCTACCAGCATGCCCGCCGCCCGCCCACCGCCACGTGGCTCGCTATAGGCCAGCGGGATAGCCAGCAAAGCCAATAGCGGCAGCGCCAGCGGCCAGAGCAGGCGCCACTCCAACTCGGTTACCGCGAAGCGCATCTCGGGACCCCGCAGGTGACGTCCAAGCTGAGAGAGAGACGCGCTCCCCCAGCTGACACCACCCGGCTGGGCGGCACTCGTGACCGGGCTGCCCAGCAACACCCGATAGTGCGCGAAGGAAAGAACCTTGAATCCGTTTTGCCCCGGCCGTCCCAGATAGCGTTGGCCATCCACCAGCACCAGGGTCAGAACGCCATCCCGACCGGGTTTGATCTCCCCATAAGCCGCCGTCGCCAGGTCCAGTTGATTACCCTGGACAATAGACAAAAATATCTCACGGAAGCGGTGGCTGTTTTTACCCACGGCTTGCCCCACATAAATAACCCGGTCGCCGGGTAAATTCGTGAAACTGCCAGGCTGCAGCATGGCCTCGGCCGCGGCATTGGCCAGGCGCGCGGAGTCGGATTGTAACTGACGCTGCGCACCGGGTGCCCAGGAAAGAGACAACATCAGTTCCAGGCAAAAGACGCCTGCCGCCACTACCGCAACAGGCGGCAACAGTCCCGACAATCCGGTGCCGGTACTGCGAATGGCCACCATCTCATTGGAACGATAGAGGTTGCTGAACACCAGATAAACCGCGAAGAAAAAGGCCAGCGGCAATACCATGACCAACAGCGTAGGCACCGCCAACCCCAGTAATTGCAGCACAATCGATAACGGCAACTGGCCAGAAGCGACTTGCTTCAACAACTGGGTCACCTGGCCGATAGCCAGGATGGCAAGCACCACCAGGCAGGTCAGCAGAAAAGAGGTCGTGATATTCCGCACGAGCTGCATATGGATGCGCGTCAAGCGGACAATCCCTGAGGATTACTCGCAAGACTTGATTCCCGGTGCCATTGGGGCTTATTTTCCATCTCTTAACGTCATCTTGAATTCCTCGCCTACAGATTATCAGGAGAACCGCCGTGGAGATAGCCGTACAGTGCCGGAACCCAGTCACCGACAACAACGATTGTGTGGTCGTCGGGGTGTATGAAGGCGGCATACTGAACCCCGCTGCCATGCTGATTGATCTGACCAGTGGCGGCGCCCTCCAGGCCCTCCTCGATACCGGCGATTTCAGCGGGGCCTGTGGCGAAACACAGATGCTCTATCAGGTTCCGAAAATTGCCACTGCACGGGTGCTTGTCCTCGGCCTCGGTACCCACGGCAAAATCAAGGATAGTCAATTTCGCAAAGCCGCACTCGCTGCCGCAAGCGCTTTGCAAACTGCCCGCATCAGCCGCGTCAGCTTACATCTGCTGGATACCCCTGTGGTCCATCGCTCCGCATCGACACTCGCTAAAATTCTGGTGCAGGCGATGGCCGAGGCCGATTACCACTTTGACCAGCATAAAAAGCCCGCAGACAAGCCACAACGAGCCTTTGACACCCTGCAACTCATCGTTCCCGAAGACAACGTTACCGAACTGGCGGAAGTTCAAAGCGCCGCGGCGCAAGCCCACGCGACGGCACGGGCCGTCGCGTGGGCCAAGGATCTAGCCAACGAGCCGGGAAATGTTTGTACCCCTGCCTGGCTCGCCGAGCAAGCGGAGGCCATGGCCCAGAGCCTGGGCATCAAAAGCACCATCCTCGGTCCGGACGCCATGGAAGATCTGGGAATGCATTTGCTCCTCGGCGTCGCCCACGGATCCCGGCAGCCCCCCCGGCTGATCATTCTTGAATATTACGGCGGCGCCAAGGATCAGGCGCCTATCGTCCTGGTCGGCAAGGGTCTCACCTTTGACGCGGGCGGCATCTCCCTGAAGCCCGCCGATAAAATGGATGAGATGAAATATGACATGTGCGGCGGAGCCTCAGCCCTGGCGGCTATTCAGGCGGCGGCGGAACTCAAACTCCCGCTGAACGTCATTACCGTGGTACCCGCTTCGGAGAATCTGCCCGACGGACAGGCGACCAAGCCCGGTGACATCCATAAGAGCATGAAAGGCCTGAGCGTGGAAATTATCAACACCGATGCCGAGGGACGGCTGATCCTCGCCGATGCCTTAACCTATGTTGAGCGTTTCAAACCGGACGTGGTGATCGACATGGCCACCCTTACCGGTGCCTGCATCATCGCTCTGGGGCATCAAACCGCGGCCGTGCTCGGCAATCACGAAGGACTCGTCCATGCGCTAATCGCTGCCGGCAAAGAAAGTATGGATAGAGCCTGGGAGCTACCACTTTTCGATGAATACCAGGAGCAGTTGAAGAGCCCTTTTGCGGACCTCTCCAATGTCGGCGGTCGACCCGCAGGAACCATCACTGCCGCCTGCTTTCTCTCGCGCTTCACCGAAAACTATCATTGGGCGCATCTCGATATCGCCGGGGTGGCGTGGAAGAGCGGTGAGAATAAAGGGGCGACGGGCCGTCCGGTGCCATTGTTGGTAGAGTATTTGCTGCGACGAGCGCGGCAGGTGGCCTGAGAGGAGCACCGTTTGCCCATCGCCTCGTTTTATACGTTGCCGCCGACGCTGCTCACCCCGCACGAGCAGCAACGCGGTATGTGCCGGGTGATTGCAAAAGTCTGGCAGGTCATGGGAGAAGCAGATATCCTGTGCCCGGATAGGGAGACGGGGCAGATCATGGATGATCTTCTCTGGACCTTCCAGGCTGGCGCCTTTGTGCCCCATGTCCGGGGTGCGGGAGAATCGATACGCATCCATGATGGCGGCGTCTGGCCCCTGCAGAGCAAGGCGTTAGTGCTCTGCGGACTGGACGAATTGCCGACACCGGTCCCCGCATGCGAGCGGCTTATCGACTTCATCCCTGTCGCCGAGCAGACTCGCGACCTTGCCAGAGAACGCTACAAACGATTAAAGAACGCGGGATTCACCATGCAGGTGCATCCCCTGGAAGTCTGACTGGAGGCACACCCATGGCAAACATACCGAGACGTAAAGAACCCGTCCTTGAAGAGCAATTGGATGCCGGTGATGAAGCGCCTTTATTGCTCACCCATCTTTTGCGTGAGGGGCTGCCGCCACAACTTTGGCGGTATCTGGACGATGAAACACCGACGGCGCGCGTTGACTACGCACAGACAGACCCGAGCAGGCTGGCTACCGCAACGGTAGCGCCAAGCCCCACGGTCAACGAAGATGTTGAAGAACATACGCCCATACCTGAGGTGGCAGCAATACAAGCGCGCGCCACGGATACGGTCGCGCCAGCGATTCCGACACCGCCCGCAGATCTCGACTTTCTCAAAAATTTCGAGTCGTTGCTTTTCCAGGAAATTGAACGACGCATTATCAATGAGGTAGAAAACCTGGTGACACAGCATCTGCAAACCGCCTGGAAAGAGCAGGTCAACCTGACTATCATGCGAGCCCTTGCGCTGGAGGGCATCAAGTTGCGTGAAACCCTGGCTGTAGACATTCGCAAATCGCTTCCGGAAATACTGCAGCGTGTCCTGCACGAAGGTCTGGACCAGATTAACGCCTCGGAAATTGAGTAATACACCCTATTATGACTGACACTCTGGACCGCCCCTTCGCCCCCG
>JAKBXD010000090.1 GCA_021840785.1 Pseudomonadota bacterium | reverse complement strand
AGTAATATTTTGCTCATCGGCCCCACCGGTTCGGGCAAGACCCTGCTGGCGCAGACCCTGGCGCGCCTCCTGAACGTGCCCTTTGCCATGGCCGATGCCACGACGCTCACGGAAGCGGGTTATGTGGGTGAGGATGTCGAAAACATCATCCAGAAGCTGTTGCAGAAATGCGATTACGATGTAGAAAAGGCGCAGACCGGCATCGTCTACATTGATGAGATCGACAAAATCACGCGCAAGTCAGAGAATCCCTCCATCACCCGCGATGTTTCCGGTGAAGGTGTGCAGCAGGCATTGCTCAAACTGATTGAAGGGACCGTGGCCTCTGTTCCGCCGCAAGGCGGTCGCAAGCACCCTCAGCAGGAGTTCCTGCAAGTGGATACGCGGCATATCCTCTTCATCTGTGGTGGGGCCTTTGCGGGGCTGGAAAAATCGGTTTCCGCGCGTCTGGAAAAGGGGGGTATGGGCTTCAATGCGCCACTTAAGCTGCGCGATAAAGGAGCGACCGCCGCATTACTGATGCAGAATCTGGAGCCTGAGGATCTGGTGCGCTACGGGTTGATTCCCGAGTTTGTCGGGCGTTTACCTATTCTGGCGCTGCTGGAGGAACTGGATGAAGAAGCACTGATTTCCATCCTCACCGATCCGAAGAATGCTTTGGTGAAGCAGTACCAGAAGCTCTTCGCCCTGGAAGGCGTGACCCTGGAGTTCCGCACTGAGGCTGTGCGGGCTATTGCCAAAAAAGCACTGACCCGCAAGACCGGGGCACGTGGTTTGCGCTCCATTCTTGAACAGATTCTGTTGGATACAATGTACGAGTTACCATCTATGAGTGGTGTGAAGAAGGTGGTAGTGGATGCCGCCGTTGTGGAAAGCGGCACCAAGCCGCTTCTGGTTTACGATGATGCTGCCAAGGTGGATATATCTCATCCGGCCTGAAGTAGAGCAGGGTTGTCATTGAAAAGCGCTATTGACGACCCCATCTGCATCGTTATTGGTAGTAATCACCTACTGTTGGAGTAGACCGTGACCCAAATCGATAAAAGTCTCCTCGTGGAAGATGAAGCCCAGATGGTACCGGTGTTGCCTCTGCGCGATGTTGTGGTATTTCCGTTTATGGTTATCCCTCTTTTTGTGGGGCGGATGAAGTCGATTCGCGCCCTGGAAGAGGCGATGTCCGGTGAAAAACAGATTCTGCTGGTATCACAAAAAAATGCCGCGGATGATGATCCTCAGCCGGAAAACATTTATCGGATCGGCACGCTGGCTACGATCCTACAGTTGCTCAAACTTCCCGATGGTACGGTTAAGGTGCTGGTCGAAGGTACGGATCGGGCTAAAATTGTTTCTTTTCTGCCGGCTGAAGAATTCTTGCGCGCTCAGGTGCAGATCGTTGCCAGTGGTGCGGCAAACGATCGTGAGTTGGAAGCGCTTATGCGTTCGGTCAGCGCTCAGTTTGAGTCCTACGTCAAGCTGAACAAGAAAATTCCCCCGGAGATTTTGTCTACTTTGGCGAGCATGGATGATCCGGCACGGCTGGCCGACACTGTGGCGGCACATCTCGGCCTCAAACTCGAAGAAAAGCAAGAAATTCTGGAGAAGGCAGATACTCGTGCCCGGCTGGAGCATTTGCTGGGCATGATGGAGTCTGAAATTGATCTGCTGCAGGTGGAAAAACGCATCCGCGGACGCGTCAAGCGGCAGATGGAGAAGAGTCAGCGCGAGTATTATCTGAATGAGCAGATGAAGGCTATTCAGAAAGAGTTGGGTGATCTGTCGGAAGAGGGCGGTGGCGAGCTGGATGAGCTGACGCGTAAAATCGACAAGGCCGGAATGCCTAAAGATGTGCGAGCCAAGGCCGATGCCGAGCTGAAAAAGCTGCGGATGATGAGTCCTATGTCCGCAGAGGCGACGGTGGTACGTAACTATATCGACTGGTTGGTGGGGGTGCCGTGGCGCAAGCGCAGCAAAATCACCAAGGACCTTAAGCGCGCTAAGGCCATTCTCGACGCCGATCATTACGGCTTGGAAGACGTCAAGGAACGTATTCTCGAATATCTTGCCGTACAGGAACGGGTCGGCAATAGCCGCGGTCCGATCTTGTGCTTGGTAGGCCCACCCGGCGTGGGTAAGACCAGTTTGGGGCGCTCTATCGCGGCAGCGACCGGACGTAAATTCGTGCGGATGTCCTTGGGTGGCGTGCGCGATGAAGCGGAAATTCGTGGGCATCGGCGTACCTATATTGGTGCTCTGCCAGGTAAGATTGTCCAGAGCCTAGCCAAGGTTGGTACGCGCAATCCGCTGATGCTGCTGGATGAAGTGGATAAGATGGCGATGGATTTCCGGGGTGATCCGGCGTCCGCTCTGCTGGAAGTGCTGGATCCCGAGCAGAATGCAACCTTCAACGACCATTACCTGGAAGTGGATTTCAATCTTTCTGAGGTGATGTTCGTCACGACGGCGAACACGCTCAATATCCCGGCAGCGTTGATGGATCGTATGGAGGTGATCCGGATCTCCGGATATACCGAAGACGAAAAGACTCACATCGCCACCAAGTATCTCCTGCCAAAACAGATAGAAAAAGCCGGGCTGCTAGATGGGGAGATGCAGCTTTCACAGGCAGTCATCCGGGATATCATTCGCTATTATACCCGGGAAGCCGGTGTGCGTAATCTGGAGCGGGAACTCGCTCGTATCTGTCGTAAGGTGGTGAAAGAACTTCTGCTCGACAAAAAACGTACGCGGGTACAGGTCTCGGACCGCAATTTGGAGAAATATCTCGGGGTGCGTCGTTTCGATTTCGGCAAGGCGGAGAAGGAAAACCGTATTGGTGAGGTCACCGGTTTGGCTTGGACAGAGGTCGGTGGTGAGTTACTCAGTATCGAGGCGGTAGTCGTGCCTGGCCGCGGCAAGCTGCTCATTACCGGAAAACTGGGTGATGTGATGCAGGAGTCTATCCAGGCCGCCATGAGCGTGGTGCGTGCCCGGTCGCGGGCTCTGGGCATTCCTGCAGACTTTTACCAAAACCGTGACGTGCATATTCATGTGCCGGAAGGTGCCACGCCTAAAGACGGGCCCAGTGCCGGTATTGGCATGGCCACCGCCCTGGTGTCGGCGCTGACTAATATCCCGGTGCATGCCACGGTCGCTATGACCGGGGAAATTACCTTGCGTGGTGAGGTGTTGCCCATCGGTGGATTAAAGGAAAAGTTGCTGGCAGCGCATCGCGGTGGTATCAGCACGGTCCTGATCCCGGCAGAGAATGAAAAAGATTTGCAGGAAATCCCCAAAAATGTGCGTGATGCGTTGACTATTAAACCGGTTCGGTGGATTGACGAGGTTTTAGCCATTGCGCTGGAGTCTTCGCCGACACCGTTGCCACCACCTGACAATGGGGAACCGTTGGTTGGCGTAGTGGCTGTTCAAGAGTCTCCTGAGGACAAGGCAATGGCACATTAAGGATGCGGCGTGAAAGCCGCCTCAAAAAAGTTTGGTTACTTTGGAGAGGCATAGAATAGAGCGGTATTTATGTCGTGCATTCTCGACAAGGATGATTCATTGGCGAAGGTCGGTCTTGGGTTGCGGTTCCGGCTGTTTTATGTACTTTCTTGACAAGTCTTTTTTTACCCTGCTATAACGTTTTCTGGATAGAGTTGATGCGCAGTTATACCTAAGTAACCGAGTCCATAACAGGAGAAAGAAATATGAATAAGTCGGAGTTGATCGAGAAGATTGCAGAAGAAGCCGGCGTGACTCGTGCTGCCGCTGGCCATACACTGGATGCGGCAGTCAAGGTAATTACAGAGGCGTTGAAGGCTGGTAATCAGGTGACTCTGGTCGGTTTCGGTTCCTTCCTTGTTTCCAGCCGTGAGGCACGCAAAGGTCGTAATCCCGCCACTGGTGCAGAAATCATGATCGCCGCAAGTCGCACGCCTAAATTTAAGGCTGGTAAAGCACTGCGTGATGCAGTAAACTAGCGCGTCTGGTTTGGGCGGTTAGCTCAGTTGGTAGAGCGTCGGCTTTACACGCCGAATGTCGGGGGTTCGAGCCCCTCACCGCCCACCACAATTTTATTGGGGTGGTAGTTCAGTTGGTTAGAATGCCGGCCTGTCACGCCGGAGGTCGCGGGTTCGAGCCCCGTCCGCCCCGCCAATGCGAGTAAGGCGACCCTTGTGGGGCGCCTTTTTTTGTGTCTGTTTTTTGTATTGACGTGCGACACTGGGGTGGCCATTTATGGGTTTTAGAGAAGTTTCTTGATGGTGGAGCGCTAAATACAGGCAGCTTTACCTTGGTACTATAGCTTTGTGGAGATGTGCTTATGATGGATACATTTCGGAATTTCGGTCAGTCTTGGGTAGCCAAAATACTCATGATCTTAATCGCATTATCTTTCGTGCTCTGGGGCGTAAGCGGTTATTTATTCTCGGGGAACTCAAGTTCATCGACCGTAGCGACGGTGGACGGCCAGAAGATCAGCGATACCGTATTTCAGAAACGTATGAAGGATGTTCAGGCACGTTATAATCATGTTTTTGGTGCAGCAACCGCAGCGAAGATGGTGGAGGATAAAAGCTTTGGGTTGGATGTGCTTGATGGTTTGATCAACAATATGCTTTTAGGTGCGGAGGCGCGGCGCCTGGGGTTGCGGGTGCCCGATACCGCGTTGGCGAAAAAAATTGAATCCATTCCGGCCTTTCAAGAAAAGGGTGTCTTTTCTAAAAGTCATTATCAGAAATTGCTGGCGGCTAACGGAATGACACCAGCACAGTTTGAAGGCATGCTGCGCGCGAGTATGCGTATGGAGCAGTTGCAAGTTATCCCCCAGGCCATTGCTACGGCCTCGAATGCTGAGGCAACCAGGGTTTGGGCCTGGTCTCAGGAGTACCGCGATGTTAGTGCGGTAGATATCCGGGACGCTGACTTCGCGGCGGCAGCCAAACCAACCAGTGCCAAGGTGGCCGCTTACTATCATGCCAACGTCGATCAGTTCCAGTTACCCGCGCAGTTGCAAGTACAATATGTCGTGCTGGGGCCTAAAGATTTTGTCGGCAAGCGATTGTCGCCGACGAACCCCGCCAGCAATGTTTCCGCGGTGGCGGCCGAGCAGAGTGCGGCATCTTTTAATAGCCAGGCGGAAAACGCCTTCCAGGCTCAAGTGGAAAATTTTAAGGATCTCCTGTTTAGTAGCCCTGACGGTTTGGCTGCGGTTGCCAAGGCCTATAATCTGAAGATTCAAGAGAGTGGTATGCTCACGGCTGGAAGGGTGCTCGCTCAGGGGCCTTTTGCGGACGCCAGAGCACTCGACCTTGCCTTCAGTAAGGCTGTGCTTGCCGGTAAAAATAGCACAGCGCTCAGATTGGCGAATGGTGATTTACTGGCTGTGCATTTGCTCCATTATACGCCGGGTAGCACGCAACCCTTGAGCGCTGTTGTGAGAAGCATTACTGCGAAGCTAAGCTCTGCGAAGGCGAAAAAGCTTGCTAAAAACAAGGCGCAAGCGCTATTGGCGGCAGCGCGGCAAGCAAAAGACATGAATGTGCTGACAGATGGCGGTGCCCATCCGCTGCACACTTATCTCGATATAACCCGGCGTAATGGACAGGGGCTGGATAATGCAGCGCTAGCGGCTGCTTTCACAACACCCGCACCAGTGGACGGAATCCCTTCTATGGATATGGTGAAGACGCCGTCAGGCTACCAGATTCTTGCGATCACCCATGTGACTGCCCCCTCGGCAGCGGCGATAAACCCCAAAGTGGCGGCGCAAATTCGCACGTCTCTGGAGGAACAAAGAAGTCGTTTACTGTCGATAGCTTATCTGAAGGACTTGCGGGAGCATGCTAAAGTGGAAATCAATGACGCGCAGTTGGCCCAGATCGCTCACTGATCAATGACCGCCTGGAAATTTGCTATAAGTGCGAATCTCCATGTTGATGATTCAACTTGGTCGAAACCCGGGTCCAGATAGTGTTACCACCGAGCCATGAAAAGCCGATATAGCCGTATACCTTAAGTTCATGGGGATCTAGGGCCGTCAGCGTGCCATGAAAATAAGTGTTGCTGTTCGGATCGTAAATGCGACCATGTGACCATTCCCCCGGACGCTTTGGTACGAAGTCGGCCAGAATTTGCGGCTGGCCCTTGGCGCGGGCCTGCTGCACAGTGTCTTGCAAGTGCCCGACGCTTTGCCCGAATAGCGCACCATTTTTCTCATAAATACGGATATAAGCGTTGCCACCCGCGGTTCGCCACAGGCCAACAATACCCCGACCGTGCGTGCTTGCGAAAGCGATGCTGGTGCTCCCCAGAAATAGTCCGATGATGTAGTAAGCAGTTAAAAGAGATTTCATTTTGTCAATCTTTCAGCCTTATATATTCCGCTGCACATGGTTGTTGCAAAATTTTAACAAAGTGGGGGCTGTCAAGCAAACGGATTGGATGGAGAGATATAACTTATTCATTATACTCTGTGCTATTTATAAGTTCTGTCCGATTCATAAAACGTGGACAGTCCACTTTTTGCGGATGGCTATGAACGCGCTTAACGGCCAAGCCGCAGACAAAACTGAGGGGGGGCACGGTCCTGAATCACCCTACTTGCATTCCGTAGCGAAACTGTATAAAAATATAGCCGTTATATGGTTTACTATTCGCCGGTCCTCAGGAGATGCTGCATGGACGAACTCACCCTCCGACAGGCCGAGATTCTCGCCTGGATTCGTGCCCGCATGGCAGAAGACAATCTGCCGCCCACCCGTGCTGAGTTGATGCGCGCTTTTGCCTTCCGTTCGCCCAATGCCGCCGAGAGTCATCTGCGGGTGCTGGCGCGCAAGGGCTATATTTTGCTGCAGGGTGGTACCGCCAGGGGTATCCGCCTCTGTGCGAGCGCGGAAGAGGAGATCGGCTTACCATTGATCGGGCGAGTGGCGGCCGGACAACCCATGCTGGCTGAAGAGTTCCGGGAGGGGGCGTTGCCCGTCGACCCCCGGCTTTTTTCGCCAGGGGCTGATTATCTGTTGCGGGTGCAGGGGATGAGTATGCGTGACGCGGGTGTTCTCGATGGCGATATTCTCGCCGTTCGTCACGAGGCGGCACTTACGCTTCAGGATGGCCAGATGGTGGTCGCGCGGGTCAATGGTGAGGTGACGGTCAAACGCTGGAAGCGGGATGGTGATCAGGTCTGGCTGCTGCCGGAAAACCCCGAATTTTTGCCCATTTCGGTAGATTTGCAGCGTGACAACCTGAGGATCGAGGGTATTGTGGTCGGACTCTTGCGCATCGGAGGTAAGCTATGAATTCATCTGCGCATGGTAGTCGGCAAGCATGCTCTGGTGGCATGTTTTCTGATGGGAACCAATGTCTGGGTATGGGGTCCCTAGTGATTCAGGGCGACTTTAATGGATGGTGGTCGTCTGGCTTTTACTATGGGCACAGGTTTAGAATCTCAGCATATCGTCATTCGTCATTACACCTCACCAAAATATAAGGACGTATCCATTCATGGAGAAAAAATCCATTGCGTTGGCCGTGGCCCTTTTTATCATCGGCGGCCTTACCGGCGCTGTCGTGGACCGTTTTGCAATGCCCCACATGGGAACGGAAGTCAGCCTTGGCGCCGCGGAAAGCTTGCTGGAATCCGTGACCCATGGGCAGGCCAAGGCTGAGAAGGTGTTCCCCGGCCCCGGGGGATTAACCGGGATCGAAGTGACTCTGGAAGGACGTCCGACTATTGCCTTTGCCACTGCGGATGGCAAATATCTGGTTGCCGGCCCAGTCCTGAATACGCAAGGT
>JAKBXD010000089.1 GCA_021840785.1 Pseudomonadota bacterium | reverse complement strand
TATAAGCCCCACTGCGCTGGCAGCGCAGGAGGTCGGCAACCGGGTGTCACTGCTGGGTTACCTGGATCGCGGAACGGATGGATGGACCACCCACGGGGTATCCCTGGTGGAGAACCACCACACCCTCTATGAAAACGGGGATGCCGCGGACATGCGGGCAGGCAGCATGGTCGCCATCGAGGGGAGGGTCCAGGCACCGGGGGTCGTCAACGCAGAGCGGGTCATTTTCAGCGTCAACCCCACGGACTTTGACTTCCCCATCATACCGCGGATGCCCGTGCTCCCTCCCGTATTACATCATCCCGAAATCGAGCGCCCGGAATTTGGCCCCCCGGAGATCGAACCCCTGGTGGAAAGGCCGGAACTCCCTGATAACGATTAATCCAAAATCCGGCAGTTTGAGGGTGCTGAATCAACGCTGATTCCAGTGCCGGTAAGAACGCGCCACCGTAAACAAGCCCGCGCCGATGCTCCCGACAAAAAAACCGATGGGCCAGTTGGTCCAGTAAGAAAGCACAATGGCGCTCCAGATACAACCCTCTGCAAGCATCACGGATAGCATCAGCACGCGCATGGGATTGCCGCTCAACGCCTGGGCGGCAGCTGGCGGGCCGACCAGCAGGGTGAACACCAAAAAGGCGCCCACAACCGGCAAAGCCGTGGCAGTCACCAAGGCCAGCAAGGTCAGGAACACCAGATCCATGCGTGCGGCACGGATCCCCTGCAAGGCCGCCAGATCGGGAAAAGTCGAATCCAGCAAGAGTGGCCGAAAATACAGAGAGATCCCCATAACCACTAGCGCGCAAATACCCAGTATGGGCAGCAAATCTGCGTCGCTCACCCCCAGCACCTCGCCGAAAAGCAAAGAAAATACCGCCGGCGCATACTCCCTGGTCATACTGAGTAACAACGCACCCATCCCCAGAAACAGCACCAACACCAGCCCCGTACCCACATCGCGGCGCCCCATGCGCACCAATTGGCGCAGAAGAAAAACACCTATTCCGACAAAAATCAGCAGCCCGATCAGCGGGTTGATCCCCATCAGGTTGGCTGCCGCCGCCCCCGGAAAGGCTCCCAGCGGTAGGGCATGGGCGGCAAAAGCCGAACGCCTGGCCACCACAAAAAATCCGACGAAAGCCGCGACAAACGCGATGGCAGTGCCAGCTATCCAGGTATTAATCATGAAACTGGAGAACATGTCTTATGCTTCGCAGTGCGGCCAGATGACCGGTTTCGGACGCGCCGACAAGCCCGTCACCCTAGCCACCAGCACCGCCACCAGATAAAACAGAAATACCAGCGTCACCACAAAAAAACTCACTGGCCAGGCATTACCGGAAAACCAATAGTAACTTTCATAGGCCATCCAGATACCACCCCAGACTGCCGTCAAACCGATAACACTAGCCCAGAATATCGCCTGCGCAGGGCGTCTGCTCAGGCGAATCGCCGCACCCGCCGGACCGATGAGCAAAGCCGTCGCCAGCACCGCGCCGATGGCCAGGGCACAGACCGCCACCGCCAGCCCCAGAGTCAGCAGTTGCAGCAAACCGATCCAACGCGGGGAAATACCCCGTGCTGCCGCCAGATCAGGGTCCACCGCCGTCAGCAGCATAGGCCGGTAGAGCAGACCAGCGAGTAAAAACACCGCAGCGGAGGCCATCAACGCAGGACCGACAAGACTCCGGGGAATCGCAAACATGGAGCCAAACATCACCGATACCGCTGCACCCGTAGTGCTGGTAGTGGTCACATCCAGATAGAGTAAAAGCGCCGATAGACCCAACCCTGCCCCCAGAACAATACCCGTGGCAAGATCGCGCTCCCGTACCTTGCGTACCCCCAGAAATTCCATCCCGAAAGCCGCAATCCAGGCCATACCCAGAAAACCCAGCAAGGGACTGACGCCCAGCAGGAGGGAAGCCGCCCCTCCGGCGCTGCTCACATCGGCCAGGGCATGCCCAGCAAAGGCATTACCGCGTAATACGGTAAACATCCCGATCAGTGCGCTGACCAACGCTGCGCAAGTCCCTACGATCAGCGCGGTTTGCACCGGCTCACTGCCGAAGAAACCGGAATTCCCAAAAAGCATCCAAAGATTCCACATGGCGTTAATCGGCCTTTTCCGGATGCGACATATGCGCTGCCGTGCACGCCTCGGCATCTTCAGCGGCGACATCGGGTAGCACGAGTATCCGCCGCCCATGTCGCAATACCGTTACCGGGTGACCATAGAGCTTACCCAACACTTCAGGCCGCACCACCTCATCCACGCTCCCAGTAGCGGCCTGTCCACCCACCAGATAGACCAGGCGATCCATCACCGGCAGCAGAGGATTCATATCGTGAGCCGTCACCAGCACGGCAATGTGCTGGATGTGGGTCAACGTACCAAGCAGTGCCACCAGTGCGTTGGCACTGCCAAAATCCAGATTGGCCAGAGGTTCATCGAGAATCAGCAGGCGCGGCTGACGCACCAAAGCATGGGCAATCACCGCCCGCTGTTGCTGACCACCAGAGAGTTCTCCTACCCGCTGATCGGCAAAGGCCTCAGCTCCGACCGCGTACAGTGCTTGATCTACCAGGGCTTTCTTGCGACCGGAAAACAACGGCAGACCAAGGCGATGCCCATCCAGCCCCAACTGCACCAAATCACGGGTCCGCAGGGGAATGTCCGGATCAAGGGCAATTTTCTGTGGCACATAGCCCACCAGGGCGCGGCGCTGATCCGTCGGTGCGCCATCAATCAGAACCTGCCCAGAGCGCTGCGCCGTCAGGCCCAGTAGGCTACGCAGCAGGGTTGTTTTGCCTGCCCCATTCTCACCGATCAGGGCGCAGAGCTGGCCAGGATAAAGGTCAAAACTGACATCCCGCAAAATGCTGCGGCCACCCAAATCTACCGAGAGATGAGCGACCGAAAGTATCGGATCGGACATGGCCAACACGGGCTACTTCGGCACAGTCGTCAAAGTGCCACGTTCCACGGCGTTACGCAGGGCATTGGTTTCCGTCAGCATCCAGGACTGATAACTATCGCCCGTCGGCATGGTTTCATAGACACCGACCACGGGGATCTTCTCTGCTTTCGCCTTGCTCAGAAAAGAATTCGTCAACGAATCAGTAACTTGCTTATTATAAACGAATATTTTTATGCTATGCTGTTTGATGAGCCGATCCTGGATGCTCACGTCCTGCGGCGCAGGGTCGGTACCATTCATAACGGCGGCCTGCAAATTCCAAGGTGTTTTGATATCGCATCCGGCAGCCTGCAACAGATAGTTTGCAACAGGCTCGGTCACCGCTACCGGCGTGCCACCGAACTGGGCCTTGAAACTGGCGATAGCCAGATGCCAGGGCTGCAGAGAGGTATCAAACTTGCGCACATTGGCGGCAAAATAAGCAGCATGACCCGGATCCAGCTCCGTCAGGCTTCGGGCAACCGCCAGGGCGACTGCAGGCATAGTCTCCGGTTTATACCAGAGGTGGGGGTTTTTGGTGCTTTCCGGCAGGCGGAGCAACTCCCGAACCACAATCACCTTGCGCTTGGGATTAGGGTTGGACGCTAGAATCTTTTTGGCCCAGCCATCGTAGCCCACGCCATTACGAACCACAATCTGCGCCCCAGCGATTTCACGGGCCACAGCAGGGCTGGCTTCAAAAGTATGGGGGTCGGTATTAGGATTGCTTTCGATGGTGTTGACGGTGACATAGCCCCCGCCGATCTGGCCGATCACATCGGCATACTCATTTTCTACGCCCACCGCATAAATCGTCGCTGCGGTAGCCATCTGCGCCATACCCAGCCCAACAAATAAAGCGATCCGTGGCAACCGAGCAAGCATCCGGCTTCGTAAGCAATGGTTAGGCATTGAACAGACCAAGGCCTTCTGGTGGTTAAACGGAATCACGGGCAAACCCTCGGAGTCCACTGCCACAACCAGCAGACAGACACCAATCTTTGTAATGCAACATTGTTGCAATCTAGTGAAACAACACGTCATTGTCAAGCGTGAAAACGCACGAGAAAGTGACGCGCCTCCACTCAACCTGGCCCCAAGCTTCCCCTGCCGTGAAGCTTGGGGGTAAGATAAGGCGATAACTCCATCACCTGCGGGAAAATACCTCATGAGCCAAGCCCCCCACCCCACCCTCGATACCGGCATACTGACCCAGATTGTTGATGACATACTGGACCTTGCCCGCGAGCAGGGGGCCAGTGCGGCAGAAGCTTCCGCCAGCACCAGCAAAGGCTTATCGGTAACGGTACGGCTGGGGGAGGTCGAGTCTATTGAATATCATCAGGACAAAGGGCTGGGGGTGACCGTCTATCTGGGCCAGTCGAAAGGCAGCGCCTCTACCTCTGACTTCTCCCGCAAGGCGCTGTCAGAGACGGTTTCTGCGGCACTCACCATTGCCCGGCATACGGCAGCAGACCCCTTTGCCGGGCTCGCCGACCCCGCACTGTTTGCCACAAAGTTCCCGGAGTTGGACCTCTATCATCCTTGGTCCATAGATGCCGATACCGCCGCTGAACTGGCACGCCGCTGCGAGGTTGCCGCCCGCGACTGCGATTCGCGTATTCACAACTCCGAGGGCGGCAGTCTCGGCACCGGCGAGGGAGTCTCGGTTTACGGCAATACGCTGGGATTCATAGGCAGCAGCCGTTCCTCGCGGCACAGCCTGTCCTGTTCAGTGATTGCCGAAGATACCAAAGGTGGTATGCAGCGGGATTACTGGTATGATGTGGCGCGCGCAGCGGATGCTTTGGCAACTCCGGAAGCGATCGGCAAAACAGCAGCACAACGGGCTCTGCGCCGACTGGGTGCCCGCAAGGTAGCCACTACCAAGGCCCCGGTGCTTTTCGAAAATCAGGTCGCCTCCAGCGTCATCGGCCACCTCGCCAGCGCCATCAGCGGCGGCAGCCTGTATCGCAAAAGCTCCTTCCTGGTCGATAGTCTCGGCAAGCGACTCTTCCCGGAACACATCCGCATTTATGAAGAACCGTTACGGCGACGCGGACTGGGTAGCAGCAGTTTCGATGGCGAAGGCGTCGCCACCAGAAACCGCGATATTATCGCCGACGGTGTATTGGAAGGTTACATTCTCGACAGCTACAGCGCCCGCAAATTAAACATGAAGACCACGGGTAATGCCGGCGGCGTCCACAATCTCACCCTGCGACCCGGAGACGCCTCTCTGGAGGACCTGCTCCGCCAGATGGGACGCGGCCTGCTGGTTACCGAGCTCATCGGCTTCGGTATCAACATGGTTACCGGCGACTACTCACGGGGCGCAGCAGGCTTCTGGGTCGAACACGGGGAAATTCAATATCCTGTTGAAGAGATCACCATCGCCAGCACCTTGCAGGCCATGTTCCAGGGCATGAGTGTGGTGGGCAGCGATATGCTCATCCACGGCAATACCGGCTGCCCCTCCATTCTTGTTGACGAGATGACGATCGCCGGCGACTGAGGAGGACGGCCATCAGCAACAGGATCAAACTCAACAACAGATAAGGGAGACTGCCCCAGCGCCCGTAAGGCGTTTCCCCCGCCATCGGCTGTATGGCCTCATTCAGGGTGCCCACCACAAACTGCGGCAATTGCGCACGCACCTGCCCGCGTGGCGAAATCAGGGCTGTTATTCCGGTGTTGGTCGCCCGAATATCGGGTTTCTGCTCCTGCAAGGACTGCATCGCCGCCATTTGCAGACTCTGCGCCGCGGCGATGCTATGGCCGTACCAGGCATAATCACTGATATTCAGAAGAAAGGTGGCACCTTCTTCCACACCCTTGCGCACATCCCGGGAGAAGGACTCTTCATAACAGATGGTTATACCGGCCTTCTGTCCATCCACGGGCAAAACATAAGGCCCATGCCCGGAAGAAAAGCTCCCCAGTCCCGGTAAAAAATGATGCACCAGCGACGTGAGCAGGCTTGGCATCGGGATGTATTCTCCGAAAGGCACCAGATGCTCTTTCCTATACCAGCGCAAAGGTGCCGTACCATCGATTTCCATGGCCGCATTGTAATATTTGTGACCTGTATCCTCGGGGACACCGATGAGCAGGATTTTATGGTGCATCGCTGACCACCGCTGCAATTGCGCGATCAAGCCCGGAATTTCCGTCTGAAAAACAGGGAAGGCTGTTTCCGGCAAAACGATCAATTGGGTGTTCGGCGGTGTCCGCAAGATCAGATCGACGTAGTGATGCAAAATGTCGCTGATTTTACCCGCATTCCACTTTTCGGTGATGGCAACATTCCCCTGCAGCAGACTCACCCGCAGCAGTTTGCCTGCGGGATGGGTGAACGACACGGATGCCGCCGCCATGGCTACACCGTAAATCATGAGGAGCGCCGCGACGCCTCCCATCAACACTGGGCGGGACTGCCGCCGTCGCAGCATATAAACCAGAATAACCGCCACCCCGGCGGTTGCCAGCCCCACCCCGTACTGGCCAAGCCAGGATGCAAGGCCGCCAAGGAAGGCATGGGTCTGGGTGTACCCCGTCGCCAACATGGGGAAGCCTGTAAAAAGACGTGCCCGCGCCCACTCCCCCAAAATCCACAGCACCGGCAGGGCCAGCAACCGGGCATTGCCGACAAAAAAGCGGGTGGTCAGCCATAAGGCCAGCGCCGGATAGACGGCACAACAAGCCGCCAGTAAAGCCACGGCCCCTTCAGCCAAGGCCCAATCCATGTTGGCAAAATTATGCAGGGTAATGGCGATCCAGTTGGTTCCCGCCGCAAAGGCCGCAAAACCGAAAACAGCACCCAGAGCGGCCGCACGGCGCGGACGCTCCTCCGCGCTCGCCAGCCAAAACAGGCCAAAAAGCAGGGCGATGGCCAGCGGCCACAAAGCAAAGGGCGCAAAAGCCAAGGGCCAAGCCGCACCCAAAATCAACGCGGCCAGAAGCCGCACAAGAAAGTGCGGCGTTTTCAGTGCACCACCCTTCACGCGCTCTCTTGAGGCGCCGTTTCCGGCAGAAATGCGCTACGCGGTGGCGGTGGCGGCGTCACACGCAAAATCTGCACCCGCTTACGATCCGCTCGCAATACCTCCAAGCGCAAATTCCCCTCTTCAATCACTTCACCCATACGCGGCACATGCCCCAAGCGCGTAGCCACCCAACCACCGAGGGTGTCGGCATGCCCATCCGCCAGGTGTGCCACAAAATGTGCGTTAAACTCTTCCAGAGGAATCAAAGCATTTACCAGGAAATCCCCATCCTCCCGCGGCGCGATCATCACATCCTCATCAATATCATATTCATCCTCAATTTCACCGACGATGATTTCCAGAACATCCTCGATGGTGATCAGCCCGGCGACCCCACCGTACTCATCCACCACGACGGCCATGTGATGCCGACCCGTGCGGAACTCGTAAAGCAAATGATCCAGATGCTTGCTTTCAGGGATAAAAGTCGCCGGACGGAGTAACTCCGTCAGCCGCGGCGTCGGCATATCACCCCGACAACCCCGCAACAGATCTTTGGCCAGGAGAATGCCACGCACATCATCGCGATCATTCCCCACCACAGGGAAACGCGAGTGCCCCACCTCGGACACCCGGGCGACAATCTCTGCTAAAGGCATATCCAGTTCAATCACTTCCATCTGTGGCCGAGGAATCATCACATCCCGCACCGTGAGCTCGCCCATACGGAAAATTCCATCCACCATCCGCGCCGCTTCGGCATCGATAATCTGTCGTTCGCCCGCCTCACGGACCAGTTCCAGCAGGGTATCCTGATCTTCCACATTGCCACGCAAGGACTGGGTAAAACGCTCCCACCAGCCCCGCGGTCGTTCCTGGCTACTGCGATCATCAC